>NZ_JALKVM010000407.1:0-5486 GCF_057440575.1 Johannesbaptistia floridana | reverse complement strand
CTGTGGTGGGTTGAGTATTGGTTTGGTCTATTTGCTGTTCTTCTTTAGGGGAATTATTAGTATTGTTGCCAGTAACTGAATTAGGGGGTAAAGTTTCGGTGGTGGGTTGAATATTGGTTTTGTCTGCGTATTGACGATAAGGATTTTGATGTACACTTAGATACAACCACTCTAGTCCGTTAGCTAATTTAAACAAATTTTGCCTCGCATACTCTACCGTAACCCCTTGTTTACCATCTAACATCCAATCTCCACGTACAGAGAGGGCTAAAAACGAGGTTTGAGGTCTTACAGCGAGTAAACAAGCAATAAAAAGAAAATTAAGTACTAAACTTTTCAGGATAAAGCGATCTCCCCAAGACAAAATCCCCCTTTTTTTATTCTTTCTATTTTCTACCCAATCCCAAATTATCGGTATTAGCGGAAACAAAAGAATTCCAGAAAAGACCGCTAACATAGTTGGACCATTAGTGTAAGCAACTAGGGAAGAACACAACCAAAATCCGAAAATAGGAGTAAAAAAGACAAGACCATAAAGGCTAAATCTTAGTAAAGTTAAGGGCAATCTCCATAAAATTAAACGCATATTCGTTTATACCTATGCCAGTTAATGTATTATTCTTAGTATAACTTGGCAAAGACAAAAAACGACAAAAAAGAGTTTTTCTTCCCCTCTTGAGTGTAATCTCATCTACTGAAACCTAAAACCTGTTCTACGGTTAAACTCAAACCTGAAAAACTAGGGGAAACAATAACATCATTTTCCCTAAACTGAGTTACTTGATACTCATCATCTACTAAAGAATAAATAGAAATAGTCGGTTGTTTGGGATTGCCGATATAACGCCTTCCACCTAAACCTAAATAATCTATAATCCAATATTCTTTGATGCCAATTTCTTCATAATCTCTTACCTTACTTAAATAATCATCTCGCCAATTACTACTGACAATTTCCACAACCAAAGGAATAGAAGCATTATTTTGTACTGTAGAATATTTTTCCCAGAGAGGTTCGTTAACTAAATTATTGGGATTAACAACTAAAATATCGGGAGAATAGCCCGTTTCTCTCTTTGCTACCTTGACTAAGGCTTGTTTGGGAATAAAGTAAGGCAAATTCAAACGGCGAAATTCAAGAATAAATTCTATGGCTAAAAACCCAATTATTTCTTCATGTTTGCCTAAAGGCTGCATTTCTTGGATAACTCCGTTATGTAATTCATAATTTCCCCCGTCTGGTTTCCATTCCACAAACTCTGTAAAGTTTATCGGTTTAGTTAAAGCTTTTAACATAGTTAGTAGTTTCTCTTACCTGTTTACTTTCACTTTAACTCAACTATACTGAGAGCAAAGCACAAGTAGTTTTGATATAAATATTTTAAGTAAGTAGGTGGGCTTAATTAAAAATTGATTCTCGCCTGTAGGCGAATTTCAGTACTTTTGTATTTGCGTGCGAACTTTTCTAAGTTAGAGAAAAGAGCGCACCGCTCTTGAATAAAATCTGTAATCATATATTCAGATAATCTAAATAATTGGCTTATTTACCATGACAAAGACTCCTCTTAGTTGGGAAGAACTAGAAAAACTCACAGACTTCCACATAGATACCATAAATGGACCTACTAACGCCCAAGCAACTTTGCGTCTTTTTGGAGAAGCAGAATCAAAGGTTCGTGTTACTCTCTACCGAGATAATCACGCTTGGTGTCCATATTGCCAAAAAGTATGGTTATGGTTAGAAGAGAAAAAAATACCCTACCGTATCGCCAAAGTAACTATGTTTTGCTACGGTACCAAAGAAGACTGGTATAAACAAAAAGTTCCCTCAGGAATGCTACCAGCTTTAGAATTAGATGGTTATATAATTACCGAAAGTGACGAAATTTTACTCGCTCTAGAAAAGGTTTTTGGACCATTAAACAAAAGTATCAACGATCCTAGAGTATTACCCCTGCGTACCCTAGAAAGGACCCTATTTAGGGCCTGGTGTACTTGGCTGTGTTCACCATCATTTTTACCCTGGCAAGAAGAAAGCAAAAAGAAGCAATTTATAGAAGTTGTGCAAATGGTAGAAGAGTCTCTAGCTAAAACTTCAGGACCTTATTTTCTCGAAGAATTTAGTATAGTAGATGTCATCTTTACCCCATACGTAGAAAGAATGAATGCCAGTCTCTACTACTATAAAGGCTATTCCCTCAGAGAAGAAAACCCTAGACTATCAGCATGGTTTGATGCCATGGAAAGCCGTATCACTTATCGTGGCACCCAAAGCGACTTTCATACCCATGTACATGATTTACCACCCCAAATGGGAGGATGTTGGGAAAATGGAGAACCCCAAATGCTATTAAACAAGGCGAGAGTAGATAATGGTCCTTGGTTCGGATTGCCAGATGTTACCTACCCAGAACCAGAAACCTCTAAAGCTGAGGCTTTAAGAAGAGTAATTAAGCACAAAGATAATATAATCAAAGTTAATCCAGGAGACGACGAATTATTTGACAAGGCTTTACGTTGTGCCTTAAGTTATCTAATCACTAAAGAGGTTTACATACCTCCTCAAGGTTCAGATTCAGCCCTACGCTATCTGCGTGATAGAATTAATGTACCTAGAGATATGTCAATTTATGCCGCTAAAAGACTTAGAGGATGTTTAGAGAAAACAGCCGCATTAGTGGGCGATGGCCAGGGAGAACCAATTCCCTTTAAACATAGGCGGGATCAAGACCCAGCTAATTTCAGACTATAATACTCTATAAACAGCAATATTTAAGAAGAATCGTGACAATTACACCAATTTCTCAATCAGAAACTTCCACTCAAATACCTGACAATTTTGGCCGTTTTGGACCCTATGGGGGTAAATATGTCCCAGAAACCCTCATGCCAGCTTTAAGTGAACTAGAATCTGCTTTAGCTAAGTACGAAAAGGATGCTGAGTTTCAACAAGAACTGAATAACTTATTAACTGATTATGTAGGCAGACCTAGCCCTCTCTATTTCGCTGAACGTCTCACAGCACATTATCGTCAACCTAATGGCGATGGAGCTTTAATTTACCTCAAAAGAGAGGATTTAAACCATACTGGTGCTCATAAAATTAATAATGCCCTCGCTCAAGTACTTTTAGCGCGACGTATGGGTAAAAAACGCATTATCGCTGAAACAGGAGCAGGTCAACATGGAGTGGCTACAGCCACTGTATGTGCTCGTTTTGGTTTAGAATGCGTTATTTATATGGGTATCCATGATATGGAACGCCAAAAGCTCAATGTATTTCGTATGCGTTTATTAGGAGCTACAGTACAACCAGTAAAAGCGGGTACAGGTACCCTCAAAGATGCCACATCAGAAGCGATACGAGATTGGGTAACCAATGTAGCTAACACTCACTATATACTAGGTTCCGTGGCAGGTCCTCATCCCTACCCTATGTTAGTACGCAATTTTCAAGCAATTATCGGCAAAGAAACTCGTCAGCAATGTCAAGAAAAATGGGGCGGGTTACCAGATATTCTTCTAGCTTGTGTCGGCGGAGGGTCTAATGCTATTGGTCTATTTTCAGAATTTATTCAGGATAAGTCAGTACGTTTGATTGGGGTAGAAGCTGCCGGAGAAAGTATAGTCTCAGGCAAACACGCCGCTACCCTCACGAAAGGACGTCCTGGAGTGCTACACGGAGCCATGAGTTATTTACTACAAGATAGCGATGGCCAAGTAATCGAGCCTCACTCTATTAGCGCAGGCTTAGATTATCCAGGAGTAGGACCAGAACATAGTTATCTAAAAGATACTTCTAGAGCAGAATATTATAGTGTCACGGATAAAGAGGCGGTGGCAGCTTTTCAACTCATGTGCGAGTTAGAAGGGATTATACCTGCTTTAGAGACAGCTCATGCTATAGCTTATTTAAATACCCTTTGCCCCCAATTAACTGGCAATCCTCGCATAGTTATTAATTCTTCTGGCAGAGGTGATAAGGATGTGCAAACTGTTGGTAAATTTCTAGAAGGTCAAAGTTTAGGAGAGTAAAAGGATAAAGGAGTGAGATATTTAATTTTTTTCCTGATAAGTTTGATTTTAGTAATGGGCAGTCAAGTAAATTCAGGATTCAAATTTGCCCCCCAAGGTCAAAAAACATTCATCCACACAGGGAATTTAAAATTATCTCTATCTAAATTCCCAGGGTTGAACCTTGAGAAACAAAATTTTTTTGATTCTTCTATTCAACTAGAAAGTGGTAACCTTGTGGTTATTGGTGAGGTGATTGAACCATCCCCTACTGATTTAAATCCATTGAATGCTCAAAATACAGCAAATCCTTCCTTGGCTAGTCTAGAACAATCAACTCATAATCAGGTTAATGAATATCGTCGCTCTCTAAATTTACCACCTTTGGAAATGGATATACGCATTAGTGAACAGGCGCGTCTCCATTCTCAAGCTATGGCTTCTGGGAAATATCCCTTTAGTCATCAGGGCTTTGATAAGAGAGTGGAGGCTATAGCCTCTAGTATATCCTACTCCAGTGCCGCAGAAAATGTCGCCTATAACCAAGGTTACACAGACCCCGTCGCTAATGCTGTAAATGGCTGGATTAATAGTCCAGGACATCAAAAAAATATGGCCGGAAATTTTAATCTAACTGGCATTGGTATCGCTAAAAATGCCCAAAATGAATACTATTTTACTCAAATTTTTATCCTAGAACGCTAAACTATGTCTCTAAGTAATTTTCAAGTTTGTGACCAAGATTTACCAGACTCTATTCTATCAAGTTATTTACAGTCAGAAGCGATCGCTGTAGATACGGAAACTATGGGCTTGAATCCTCATCGCGATCGCCTTTGTTTGATACAATTATCTAATACTTCTGGCCAAGTTACTGCTATTCGTGTAGCTATGGGTCAAACCTCAGCACCTAATCTACAAAAGTTGATGGAAGCTGAAAATATTCTCAAAATCTTCCATTACGCTCGTTTTGATGTGGCTCAACTACGCCATCGTCTCGGTATTGAGACTAATCCCATCTTTTGTACTAAGGTAGCAAGTAAAATTGCTCGCACCTACACCTCCAGTCATGGCTTAAAAAGTTTAGTTCAAGATTTAGAGGGGGTTGAATTAGATAAATCTGCGGGAAGTTCTGATTGGGGTAACGCTGATAATCTTACAGAAAAACAATTGCAATATGCCGCTAATGATGTTCTCTATCTCTATCCTCTTTCTCAAAAGTTAACAGCTATGCTACAAAGAGAAGGACGCTGGGAATTAGCTCAAAACTGTTTCAAATGTATACCTGTGTTTGTTTCTCTCGATTTACAACAGTATCGAGATATTTTTGAGCATTAGTCTCTCCAGAATAAATTATTGTAGAGCATTTCAAAGGACTCATGAGGTTGTACCTAACTCGGAGCCTCCGTGCCTCGGTTCATATCAAAGCACCAGTACTTATGTACTAAATTAACCTCAGAAAAAGTTCATTT
>NZ_JALKVM010000406.1:0-44474 GCF_057440575.1 Johannesbaptistia floridana | reverse complement strand
TAGTGTAGAGTACCGAGTAATTAGCAAGGAATAAAAACACTTTACATGGCAAAAGATATACCGCTGACTTTTTTCTGTCTTATTTTGCTGTTTGAGTAAATTTGAGTAGATTTTTAGAAGCGGTTAGTTCCCATTTATTCTTTTCATTGAGTCGATAGCATTCAATGCTCATCTTTTCAGAGTCAATCAGAACGTATTCTGTGAGGGTGTTAATTTGGCGATAATTTCTGAATTTTTTACCTCTATCAAAGGCTTCGGTACTAGGAGATAAGACTTCAATAACAAGACAAGGATAATTTATAACTTTCCTAGCAATTTGATCCTGTGGATTGCAGCTTACCATAACATCAGGATAATGAAAAGGACCATCTTGAGACACACCAACTTTAACATCAGCCATTTGAACTTTACAGCCTTTGCCTCGAAGGTGACTTTTTAAAGCTGAGGCGAGATTGAGGGAGATATCGTTGTGAGGAATAGTTCCTCCGGTTATAGCGTAAATTTGTCCATCAATATATCCATATTTGAGTGGCTGTTGTTCTTCCCATTCCAAGTATTCTTGGGGAGTTATTAATTGAATTTCATGTTGTGCAATCATTGTCCGTTCTCCTGACAAATTTAATCAGTCTATAATATTCAGAAATATAGATAATAGTAATTGTTACTAATGGCGATCGCTATTTTTATAGTATAAATTTATTATATTTTACTCAGGTAGTGCCTAAAACCAATCAAGGAACTGAGGCTAATCAACATCGGCTGGCTTTTTCAAGCCGACGCTCTATCTCGCTGTTGAGATGAGCGTGGGTTGTTGACAACTAATAATCTAGAGTTTAACTTCGATATCTACCCCAGCGGGTAGGTCTAATTTCATCAAAGCGTCTACTGTTTTAGAGGAAGGTTGATAAATATCAACAATGCGTCGATGAGTACGGGTTTCAAAATGCTCTCGTGAATCTTTATTCACGTGGGGAGAGCGCAGCACACAATATATTTTTCGCTTAGTTGGTAAAGGAATGGGGCCTATTGCTGTAGCGCTAGTTCTATTAGCTGTTTCTACGATTTTTTCACAGGAGGTATCGAGTAAACGGCGGTCAAAAGCTTGGAGACGGATGCGAATTTTTTGTTGTTGTATAGTAGCCATGTTTAATTTTCCAGGTTCAGTATGATAGTTATTTGTTGTTTTTTGTTAGTCGCAAGTCCTGGGTTTTAAATCCAGGAAAAAAAGACAAAAAAATATTGGAGCAAACAATTTACTCTTTCTGCTCCAATATTTGCTAGGTTCGGTGTTATTCTAGTATTTTAGATACTACACCAGCTCCAATGGTACGTCCACCTTCACGGATTGCGAAACGCATTTTTTCTTCAATTGCTACTGGGTTGATTAGCTTTACGGTCATTTTGATGCGATCGCCTGGCATTACCATTTCTACATCGGTGCCATCGTCTGCTGTATAGGCATCAATGCTTCCAGTCACATCGGTTGTCCGTACGAAGAACTGAGGTTTATAACCTGCGAAGAAGGGAGTATGACGTCCACCTTCTTCTTTTTTAAGGATATAGACTTCTGCTTCAAATTTGGTATGGGGGGTAATTGTGCCTGGTTTAGCTAATACCATACCTCTTTCGATATCTTCTTTGTTGATCCCCCGTAGTAGTAACCCTACGTTATCTCCGGCCATACCTTCGTCTAGGGTTTTTTGGAACATTTCTACTCCTGTTACGGTAGTATTTTTTGTATCTCTTAAACCTACTAGCTCTACAGTTTCACCTACTTTTACTTTACCGCGTTCAATTCTTCCGGTTGCTACTGTACCACGACCAGTGATTGAGAATACGTCTTCTACTGCCATTAAGAATGGTTTATCTATTTCTCTTTCTGGGGTTGGGATATATTCATCTACTGCTTCCATGAGGGCATAGATTTTGTCAACCCATTCGTTTTCCCCTTTTGCTGCTGTAGGGTTAGCAACCATGTATTCTAGAGCTTGGAGAGCGGAACCTGAGACGATGGGAATATCATCTCCGGGGAAACCATACTCACTCAATAGTTCACGTACTTCTAGTTCTACAAGTTCTAGTAGTTCTTCGTCGTCTACCATGTCTTGTTTGTTTAGAAATACCACTAGATGAGGAACCCCTACCTGACGAGATAACAGAATATGTTCACGAGTTTGAGGCATGGGGCCATCTGCTGCCGATACAACTAAGATAGCTCCATCCATTTGAGCTGCTCCGGTGATCATGTTTTTTACATAGTCTGCGTGTCCTGGGCAATCTACGTGGGCGTAGTGACGTTTATCAGTTTCGTATTCTACGTGAGCTGTATTAATGGTGATACCACGAGCTTTTTCTTCTGGTGCCGCATCAATATCTTCATACTTTCTAGCTTTTGCTTGACCTGAAGCCGAAAGTGTTACAGTTATTGCGGCAGTTAGGGTAGTTTTGCCGTGGTCTACGTGACCGATTGTACCGATATTAGCGTGTTCTTTGTTTCGTTCAAACTTTGCGCGTGCCATGAATTTTAGTTGTTTCCTTTTTTTATGCTATGTTAATACAATTTATGCGTTTCCTTTGCTTTTAGCGATGAGAACTTCAGCAATATTACGAGGTATCTCATCATATTTACTGAACTCCATGGAGAAGATACCACGTCCTTGGGTTTTGGAGCGGATATCGGTGGCATAGCCAAACATTTCTCCCAAAGGTACTTGAGCTATAATTTTGGCTAATCCCTCTTCTGAGTTCATGCCTTCTATGCTGCCTCGGCGGGAGTTTAGGTCACCAATCACGTCTCCGAGAAACTCTTCTGGTACTTCTACTTCTACCTTCATCATTGGTTCTAATAGCACTGGAGATGCTTTTAGTACAGCTTCTCTGATGGCCATGGAACCTGCGATTTTGAAGGCCATTTCTGATGAGTCTACATCATGATATGATCCATCAATCAAGGTAGTTTTGACATCGATTAGGGGGTATCCTGCCAAGATTCCTGATTCACAGGTTTGTTTAATTCCCTGTTCTACTGAAGGAATATATTCTTTAGGGATAGTTCCGCCGACGATTTTTGAGACAAACTCAAAGCCACTACCTGCTTCTGCGGGTTCTAGTTCAATTACCACGTGACCATATTGTCCTTTTCCACCGCTTTGGCGAATAAATTTACCTTCTGCTTCAGAGGCTTTTTTGATTGTTTCCCGATAGGCTACTTGGGGTTGACCTACGTTTGCTTCTACTTTGTATTCTCTAAGCATCCGGTCTACTAGAATTTCTAAATGTAGTTCTCCCATCCCAGCGATCACTGTTTGATTTGTTTCTGGATCCACGCTTACTTTGAAGGTTGGATCTTCGTCTGAGAGAGCTTGCAGGGCTTTAGATAGTTTATCCATATCCTGCTTAGTTTTTGGCTCTACTGCTACTGAGATCACTGGTTCTGGTACATATAGAGATTCTAGAATAATGGGTTTTGATTCATCACAAAGTGTATCCCCTGTGGTGGTATTTTTCAACCCAATTATTGCCCCTAGGTCTCCTGCTCTCAGTTCGTCTACCTCGATGCGATCATTTGATTTCAAGATGATCAAACGAGAAATTCGTTCTTTGAGGTCTTTGGTGGAGTTATACACATAGCTACCTTTTGTTAGTACCCCTGAATATACTCTCACAAAAGTTAGACGACCGAAGGGATCTGCCGCTACTTTAAATGCCAAAGCTGAAAAGGGTTCTTCATCGTCAGCTTTTCTCACATCTTCTTCTCCATCTGTTAGTATACCTTTTATTGGTGGTACTTCTGTGGGAGCGGGAAGATAGTTTACTACTGCATCTAGTAGCAGTTGTACCCCTTTGTTTTTAAAGGCAGAACCACACAACATTGGCACCATGATGCCTTTTATAGTTGCTTGACGAATACCGTCTATGATTTCTTTCTCGCTAAACTGTTCTCCCTCTATGTATTTTTCTGTCAGTAATTCATCTGTTTCAGCTACTGATTCAATCAGTTGTTGCCGATACTCTTTAGCCAAATCTAGTACTTCTGGTGGTATTTCTGCGTCTATAATGTTTTCACCTAAATCGTCTTGATATATTTTCGCCTGCATTTTGACTAAGTCTACAATGCCTACGAATTCATTTTCTGCACCAATTGGTATTTGTATTGGTACTGCATTAGCTTTTAGACGCTCTCTTATTTGTTTATGTACTTTGAAGAAGTTGGCTCCTGTGCGATCCATCTTATTTACAAAGGCGATTCGCGGTACTTTATAGCGATCAGCTTGACGCCAGACTGTTTCTGACTGAGGTTGTACTCCTCCTACTGAACAAAATACAGCTATTACTCCATCTAATACTCGCATTGACCTCTCTACTTCTATGGTGAAGTCTACGTGTCCTGGAGTATCGATGATGTTGATTTTGTGCTCTTTCCAGCTTGTGCTGATTGCTGCCGCTGTGATGGTTATACCTCGCTCTCGCTCCTGTTCCATCCAGTCGGTTACCGCTGTACCTTCATGTACTTCTCCAATTTTATGAACTATTCCTGAGTAGAACAGTATACGCTCAGTAGTTGTAGTTTTACCTGCATCTATATGAGCTGCTATACCTATATTACGAATTTTTGTTAGTGGGATAGTACGTGACACAGCTACCTCCTTCGCCTGTTGCAAAGCCAGTCTTAATATCTTTGACTATTTAATTACTGACATCCCTTTACAATTCTATACTTTTCGAGGGATTTTTTGTTACTTACGGATACTTTTATTTAGATACTTAGTATCTATAATGAGCAAAGGCTTTATTCGCTTCTGCCATCCGATGGGTTTCTTCTCTTTTTTTGATTCCTCCCCCAGTTTCATTCGCCGCATCCATGATTTCATTGGCCAGTTTACTTGCCATACTGCGACCATTTCTAGCCCTTGCGTATTGAATTAACCAACGCAGAGCTAAACTTATTCCTCTTCCTTTACGCACTTCCATGGGAACTTGGTAGGTTGCTCCTCCTACTCTTCGTGCTTTTACTTCTACTAAGGGCGTTAAATTACGAATCGCCTGATCGAATATTTCTAAAGGATCTGCTTTGGTTCTTTCTTCAACTATTTGTAAAGCTTCGTAGAATATACCAGCAGCTAAGGATTTTTTGCCCCCAATCATTAGACGTCTTACCGTCATACTCACTAAAGTACTATTGTACACGGGATCTGGGGGTATTTCACGTTTCTTTGTGTATTGGCGACGAGACATATTTTTCTCTTCTTCTTAAGAATTGTTTGTTGGGTTGATTACTTCGGTCTTTTGGTTCCGTATTTAGAACGAGCTTGTTTTCTATCTTTTACTCCGCCTGCGTCTAATGTACCACGAACTATGTGGTATCTGACTCCAGGTAAGTCTTTTACCCTTCCTCCTCTGATTAAAACTACAGAGTGCTCTTGTAAAGAGTGTCCTTCTCCTGGTATATAGGATGTAACCTCAAATCCTGAGGTTAAACGAACTCTCGCTACTTTACGTAAAGCTGAGTTAGGTTTCTTTGGGGTCATTGTTGACACTTTTGTGCAAACTCCTCGACGCTGAGGGCATTCTTTCAAAGCTGGAGATTTAGTTTTCTTCTTAGCCTTAGAACGTTCATCGCGAATAAGTTGTTGAATAGTTGGCATAATCTAAGTTATAGTCAGACAAATCTTTAAGAGATTTATAAGTATTGACAAATTCCTATCATATCAAAAAAAACTCTTGTCTGTCAACCTCTGAATCTATTATATTTATATTTGGGGAGTAAAGGAATAACTACAACTACAACTATTACTTGCTTGGGGATTTTTAAACCGAAAACCACCTCCCATCAAATCTTCTGAATAATCTATCACTAAATTTTCTAAATAAGCTTGATCTTGAGGCTCAACTACTACTTTCAAATCTTCGTATTCCCAAATTACTCCTTCTATTTTATTTGTAAATTTGAAAACATAATAAAGTTGACAGCAACCGCCTGGTTGAATTTGAAGTTGAAGATTAGTATCAGGCTGAGAAGTGCTTTGCTGTAGCCTTTTTATTTCTTGAAGTGCAGTTGCTGTAATTTTAACCATTAAATTTTTTCCCTTGATTTTACCTACTTGCGGGCATAATCATCTTGAAAACGAATAATATCGTCTTCCCCTAAATACTCTCCATTTTGAACTTCAATGAGAATTAAGTTGATTACGCCAGGATTTTCTAACCGATGTTTTGTACATTGGGGAACGTAAGTTGACTGATTAGGACCTAGGATATCTACAGATTCACCACAGATAACTTTAGCAGTGCCAGAAACTACAATCCAATGTTCACTGCGATGATGGTGCATTTGCAGGCTTAAGCGATGACCGGGATGAACTTCAATTCGCTTGATTTTGTAACCGGAACCTGACTCTAAAGTGGTGAAAGAACCCCAGGGACGTATTTCTTTTTTAACTGGTTGTTGATTAATTAAATTATCAGCTAAATTTATGCTATTTGTTTCTGTTACTGGTGATGTTTTAGTCATTGATTTATTGAATATTTCTATTTACTTTTGGTGATTATAGCAAAAAGAATAACAAAGGGTGACTTAATTTGGCAACCTGAAAAATGCTGATATTTTTGATATGACTCTCATTTTTTAGGGGTTAATATTTAATTAAAGCTGATAAACTGTCACAATTTTTTCTTTTTGCTTGAGTTTGACGATTTTTTCTCCTGGGCTATCTTTACTGGAAATGGGAATATCTTTAGGGAAAATAGATAGGGTTTGTTTATTACTAGTGATCAATATTAAGTTTTCTGTGTTTTGATTAGCAATGGTAACTAAATTATCAAGGGGGTTGATAAATCTAAAGGCTGAAGTCCCGATATCCCCTGCTGAACACAATCTTAATTGCTTAACTGGGATATTTTTACCATAGCCTAGTTCAGAAACTAGGCAAATATTTTCTTGGGAATTTACTGGTAAACATCCCACTAATTCTTCTCCATGACGTAAACTTATAGCGCTAATTCCTTGGGAGTTTCTAGTTAACAGAGGTATTCTCTCATCCGTAAGACGATAGCGCAGAACACGTCCTGAGGTGGTGGCGATCGCCAATTCCATGTCAGAATTTACTAAACAAACATCTTTGAGACTGTCGTTTTCTTTGAGTTTAATCAGCATTAAACCCCGATTACTCAAACTCTCCAATTCTTTTACTAGAAGCCTTTTTGTTTTACCTTGTTGACTAATTAGGACTATTTCGTTATTTTTTGATTTTTTATCTGGTAGACAAAACTGAGTTACTATTTTTTGGCGATCTCGTTGAACGCTTTTGGGTAATAATCTCTGTACTAATTCTTGACCTTGGGTTGTTTGGTGAGGTATTTCCTGATAATTTAGGGGATAAGCTTTCCCTTGGTCTGTAATTACCACTAGGGGATTATCTAAGCTGATTTTCTCTCTAAATACCACTAATTCTTGGTTTTTTTGTTTACTTATATCTTCATACCAAGATATGTATCCTTGACTAGTAACTTCTACAATGCTGCCTGTTTGAGGTCCTAGAGATGAGCTAGGAGTTACTGCTGCTGTAGCTTTTGAAGCTTCACCTGAGCTTAAATCCCTGTTGACTATTTTAGTCAGACGAGGGCTGCCGAATTTCCGCTTCAGGCTTCGCAGTTCTTTTTTTAAGGCTTTGAGTAATTCCTGACGGTCCTGTAGTAGTTGTTGTAATTGAGCGATGCTGGTAGTTAATTCTGCCGATTCCGTTTGCAATTTTTGTCTTTCTAAACCTGTTAGACGACGTAGAGGCATTGCTAAGATGGAGTCTGCCTGAGTGGCGCTAATAGATAACTCTTGAATGAGAATATTTTTAGCGGAGATGCCATCGGGGGCTTCTCTGATGATTGTAATTACGGTATCTAATTGATTAATTGCCTTGAGTAAACCTTCTACTAGGTGGAGACGATTTTGTTGGGCATTTAATTCGTGATTGTATTGTCTGGTGAGAGTTGTTTCACGAAATTTCAGAAATTCCTCTAATAATTCCCGCAGAGATAGCTGACGTGGTTGATTATCCACCAAAGCTAACATAATAGCGCCGAAGTTAGTTTGCAGTGCTGTTTGTTTATAGAGATGATTGAGGACATTTGCGGCCACAGCATCCCGTTTAAGTTCTATTACCACTCTAATTCCTTCGCGATCGCTTTCATCTCTCAAATCAGCGATTCCTTCGATTCTACCGTTATTAACTAACTCAGCTACTTTTTCAATCCAAGCGGCTTTATTAACTTGATAGGGTAATTCTGTAATTACTATTGCTGTTTTTTCGCGAGTTTTACGTTTACCCAGATAAATTTTCTCAATTTTAGTTACTCCTCTTACAGTAATTGTGCCTCGGCCATTTTTATAGGCATCTTTAACCCCTTCTAGGTTAATTATTTCTCCTCCCGTGGGGAAATCTGGGGCTTGAATAATTTCCCACAATTTTTCATCTGGTAATTGGGGGCGGTCTATTAAAGCTATTAAACCATCTACTACTTCTGAGAGATTATGAGGAGGTATATTTGTAGCCATACCTACTGCTATCCCGGAACAACCATTAAGAAGTAAAATTGGTAATTGAGCTGGGAGAACTACCGGTTCTTGTTGAGAGTTATCGAAATTGGTCGTAAAATCAACAGTAGCTTCGCTAATTTCTGCCAACACTGCTTCGGTAGCAATGGGGGCTAAACGAGTTTCTGTGTAGCGCATAGCTGCTGGAGGATCGTTATCTATTGAGCCAAAATTACCATGACCTGATAGGAGGGGATAGCGGCTACTAAAATCTTGAATCATGCGTACCAGGGCATCGTATACGGCTTGATCCCCGTGAGGATGATATTTACCCAATACATCTCCCACAACCCTGGCGCATTTACGGTAAGGTCTATCTGGAGTTAAGCCAAGTTCGTGCATGGCGTACAGGATACGACGATGTACTGGTTTTAATCCATCTCTTACATCTGGTAAGGCACGCCCGACAATCACACTCATGGCATATTCTAAATAAGACTGTTCCATTTCGAGATGAAGGGCGGTGGGTATAATTTGTCCAGTTTTCAACAGATTGAGCTGTTTTACCATGAGTGTTTGTTTCTAGTTCTGTAATAATTTAGTAAAGTAAGTTTAGCTAAAATCATGACAACTGTTTTAATTGTAGAAGATGATTTTACCAATCTTTTGGTTTTTTCAATGATTTTGAAAAAAAGAGGAGGTATAGAAGTTAAAAGTACAGATGATGTTGCTGAAGTCTTAAAAATTGCTAAATCAGGCACCGTGGATCTTATTTTAATGGATGTTTCCCTATCTAAAAGCATATACGAAGATGAACCTGTTGACGGTATTAGAATTACGCAAATGTTGAAAGCAGATCCAATAACTGCTAAGTTACCAGTTATTTTGGTAACTGCCCACGCTATGGAGGGAGATCGCGAGAATTTTCTCCGACAAAGTGGTGCTGACAATTATATTACTAAGCCTATTCTAGATCAACAAGCTTTTGTGGAACTAATTAACAAATTAGCTAATAAGTAATAGAAGTAGTTTATTTAATTAGTGAAGAATTAAATAAAAGAAATACTTGGCGAGAAAAATTTTTTAACTTGTTGGTAATTTCTGGCACCGGAAGGTATGATCCTTCTAGTTGCCAATTAGCTATGGTAGAAAGACGCCAGGCTTGTCCTTGGTGATTAAATCCAGCTGTTTCTAAGCCAATTAATTTGAATTCGTCTGTTACTGTTTCTTGATAAAAGCGAATTTGTACTAAAATACTGCGACTTTGCAAACGTGGACTCCATCCGGGAAAATGAAACCCAATATCAATAGAATCAGGATCTACCTGGCTTTGAGTATCGGCATCATTACTCCATGGCTGCAAATCTGCCTTAGCATCAGGAAATTCCGACTTAAATAAGTTAACAATTGTGGCAATTTTACTGGCTATGTTTAAACTTTTAGCTTGTTCTGATGCGTTCACAGTTTACTAATTTCCTCCGCTTAACTAAGTATATTTGCTATTATATGGTGTCTCGCTTCTAGTAATTGTTCAACAGTATCATCTATAGCTCAGACCAAAGCATCTTTATCACTCATTTACTTGTGGTGGTTGAGTAATAAGTAATGAGTCTTGAAGTAATGAGTTAAAGAATTAATCCTAACCCCTTAAAAATTGATTCTCGCCTGTTAGCCTATTTAGTACTTTTGTATTTGCGTGGAAGATCTAAGTTTAGGGGAATAAAATGTAACAATAATAACAATTTACCTCACAATCCCAAAAGAGCCGGGCAAGATCAATTATTTGCTAGGAAGGTAAATCTGAAAGAAATATTGGATAATTCTTAAGAAAAATTCCCCTATAATTAGGGGAATCTCAAAATAAATGGGGTTAAATAAAGTACTCAAGTGGGCGGAGAGAGACTCGAACTCTCATGACCAGTGGCCGCTACATTTTGAGTGTAGTGCGTCTACCAATTTCGCCACCCGCCCTGACTATCTTGATTATTATAACTGGTTTTAGACTTAAATAGCAAGTCTTGATATTCTTGAGAACTAGACCAGCGATCTACTTCTCTAGCGCGTAAAACAGGGACAGGGTGGGTTAATTGAGCGTCTTGAGCTGATTTTAGGAGTTTTCCTAATTCAGTTTTGTCTATAGCGTCATAGGCTCTAGCCTGCTCTACAAAAGCTTCTAGATTTAATTGTGGTGCTAAGGTAGGAGAACCGCCAGCTAGTTTCATCAGGACAGACATAACTACTTCTGGTTTTTGAGTAGCTAGGAGGGCAGCGCGATCGCAGCTAAACTCAGCACATTTTAACCACTCTAACATTTGAGTTTGGAGAGATTGAGCGATCATCCCTCCCCATTCTGGTAATAGACCTGCGGCTAAGACTAAAATATTAGCTAGGGTAAGATAAACTCCATGTTCACATTTTAAATGTCCCAATTCATGAGCCATTACTGCTTGAATTTCTTCTGGGGTAAGCATTTCAATTAAGGAAGTATGCAAAACCATAAAGGGTTTTTTACCCCGCATGGCAAAGGTATAGGCATTGGGGACAGGATTTTGTTGTACATAAAGTTCAGGGGGTTCTAAATCTAGGGTTTTACAGGCATCTAGAAGTAATTGATGTAATGATGGTAGTTGTTTTTCACTCACAAGAACACTAGATGCTATATTATTAAGGTAAAAAAACTGTTCCCCTACAGATCCAAGTAAACCTCGTATAGCTATATCTAACCCTGGTATTTCCTTGAGGGTTTGAGTTGCTTCTAAATCAAAAGGATGGCGGAAATCATTAGCTTTTAAACCGATGAGTAGTTTTTTAGAAAATTCCATATTAAGTGATGTTTAATTTAATTAGTAATTAGCAGCTACTTTCAGTTAGAGTAGAAATAGACAGCTATATTAATGATAACTTAAGATAAATTAGCTTTTCATTCAAGAGCAAATATGCCCACTCTTATTAACCAAGGAAGTAGAACTAATTTTCCCCTCACAGCTATTGTCGGCCAAGAAGCAATTAAACTAGCCTTACTTTTAGCCGCCGTTGACCCTCAATTAGGAGGAGTGGCGATCGCTGGACGTCGTGGTACTGCTAAATCCGTGATGGCCAGAGCGATTCACTCTTTAATACCCCCCATCGAAGTCATCGAAGGCAATGTTTATAATTGTGACCCTACTCAACCCAATACTTGGGATGATGAAACTAAGAGTCTTTATCAACCAGATGAGCAAATCCCCACTCAAGTTATTCCGGCACCTTTTTTACAAATTCCCCTAGGAATTACCGAAGATAGGTTACTCGGTTCAGTAGATGTAGAAGCTTCTGTTCGTCAAGGAGAAGCGGTATTTCAACCAGGATTACTTGCCCAAGCCCATCGTGGTGTTCTCTATATTGATGAAATCAATCTTTTAGACGATCAGATTGCTAATCAATTACTTAGTGTTCTCAGTGAAGGACGCAATCAGATTGAGAGGGAGGGAATTAGTTTTCAACATCCCTGTAACCCTATTTTGATTGCTACTTATAACCCGGAAGAAGGGAGTCTTCGGGAGCATCTTTTAGATCGCATTGCTATTGTTTTGTCTGCCGATGGAGTCCTAGCTTTAGATCAACGGGTACAAGCCGTAGATCAGGTGCTCGCCTATGCTAATTCTCCTCAAGAGTTTCTCAATCAGTATGAGGAGGATTTAGATAACCTCAAAACTGATATTATCCTAGCGCGAGAATGGCTCAAAGATGTAAGTATCACTTCAGAGCAAATTAGTTATTTAGTTCAAGAAGCAATTAGAGGAGGAGTACAAGGACATCGTGCAGAAATTTTTGCGGCTAAAGTAGCGAAAGCAGCAGCAGCTTTAGAAGGGAGAAGTGAAGTAAATGCCGATGATTTACGCAGAGCTGTAGAATTGGTAATTGTACCCCGTTCTGTGTTGAGAGAACCACCGGAAGAACAAGAACCACCACCACCGCCACCTCCTCCCGAATCAGAAGAGGAAGATAATCAGCAACAAGAAGAAGAACAAGAAGACCAACAAGAAGACCAACAAGAAGAAGAGGAGACACCAGAAACAGAATCTCCCAATCTACCAGAAGAATTTGTCTTCGACTCAGAAGGGGTAATTTTAGACCCCAATGTCCTTTATTTTGCCCAGATGGCTCAAAAACAGGGGAATTCGGGAAGTCGTAACCTGATTTTTTCAGAAGATAGAGGGCGCTATATTAAGCCGATACTACCAAGGGGTAAAGTCACTCGCATAGCGGTAGATGCTACATTGAGAGCCGCAGCACCCTATCAAAAAGCGAGGAGAAAACGTCAACCTCACCGCCGAGTAGTGGTGGAGTCAGGAGATATTCGGGCTAAAAAATTAGTGCGTAAAGCAGGGGCGTTAGTGGTGTTTGTGGTAGATGCTTCTGGTTCAATGGCTCTAAATAGAATGCAATCAGCGAAGGGTGCTGTGTTACGTCTACTCACTGAAGCCTATGAAAATCGTGACCAGGTGGCTTTAATCCCTTTCCGTGGTGAGAGGGCTGAGGTATTATTACCACCAACGAGATCAATTGCGTTGGCGAGAGTGCGTCTAGAAACTCTTCCCTGTGGAGGCGGTTCTCCCCTAGCCCATGGTTTAACTCAGGCAGTTCATGTGGGGATGAATGCTCGAATGTCAGGAGATATCGGTGAAGTGGTAATTGTAGCGATTACTGATGGTCGCGGTAATATTCCTCTGGCTCGTTCTTTGGGAGAAACAATCGAAGGAGAAAAGCCTAATATTAAAGAAGAATTACTGGAAATTGCTAAAAAAATACGGGCTTTAGGAATTAAGTTGTTAGTAATAGATACGGAACGTAAATTTGTTTCTACTGGTTTTGCGAAGGAATTGGCCACAACGGCGGGGGGAAAACACTATAGTTTACCTAAAGCTAATGAAGAAGTAATTGCCGCGATGACTAAAAATGCGATCGCCGATTTTCGGAGTTGAATCTAAATTTAGTTCAGACTCAAGAAGCCTACAGTATAATCGCAAGATTTACTGTAGGAGTCTGTCACTAAATATCAGATATACTGAAAAAATAATCAAAAAAATAGTTAAAAATTGATGAAAATATCAAGAATTAAAGAAATTCTCAAACAAGGACAGCCAGGAGAAAAAATCACCGTTCAAGGATGGGTAAGAACGAAAAGAGAACTAAAAGAATTCGCTTTTATGGAAGTTAATGATGGTTCTTATTTAGCTAACTTACAAGTTATTTTAGAAGCTAACTTAGAAGATTATGAGAATCTACTCAAACAGTTAAATGTAGGCGCTTCTGTGGCAGTGAAGGGAGAGTTGGCTGAGTCTCCTGGTAAAGGCCAAAAAGTGGAACTAAAGGCTGAAGAAGTTACAGTATATGGTACCTCAGATCCAGAAACTTACCCCCTACAGAAAAAAAGACACTCCTTTGAATTTTTACGGACAATCGGACATTTGCGATCGCGTACTAATAGTATTGGTGCAGTGATGCGAGTTCGTAATGTTTGTGCTAGGGCGATTCATGATTTTTTCCAAAGTAGAGGTTTTCTCTGGATTCATACTCCGATTATCACGGCTAATGATTGTGAGGGGGCTGGGGAATTATTTAGTGTAACTAACTTAGATTTAAATCAATTACCCAAAGATTCTAACCAAGAAGTGGATTATAGTCAAGATTTTTTTGGTCGCCATGCTTATTTAACTGTTAGTGGACAATTACAAGCAGAAGTTATGGCTTGTGCTTTTGAACAAGTTTATACTTTTGGACCTACTTTTAGAGCTGAAAATTCTAATACATCTAGACATTTAGCGGAATTTTGGATGGTTGAACCAGAAATGGCTTTTTGTGATTTAGAGGGAAATCAAGATTTAGCAGAAGCATTTTTAAAACATATCTTCACCACGGTTTTAGCAGAATGTAGTGAGGATATGGAATTTTTTAATCAACGTATCGATAAATCTGTACTAGCTACCGCCGCCAATATTATCGAAAATCAGTTTGAACGAATTACCTACACTGAAGCGATAACTCTGCTTTCTAAGGCAAATCGTAAGTTTGAATATCCTGTAGAATGGGGCTTAGATTTACAATCGGAACATGAACGTTATCTAGCTGAAGAAATGTTTAAAAAACCAGTGATTGTTACTAATTATCCCCTGGAAATTAAAGCTTTTTACATGAGAGTCAATGAAGATAATCAAACTGTCGCAGCTATGGATGTTTTAGCCCCAAAAATCGGAGAAATTATTGGTGGTTCCCAAAGAGAAGAACGATTGGATGTTTTAATTAAACGTATTGAAGCTCAAGAAATGTTGACAGAAGAGCTACAATGGTATTTAGATTTACGCCGTTACGGAACTGTGCCTCATTCGGGATTTGGACTGGGTTTTGAGCGTTTGATTCAGTTAATTACAGGTATGGGTAATATTAGAGATGTGATTCCTTTCCCACGAACTCCTTTGAGTGTAGAATTTTAAATTTCACTAAACTTATCTATGAATATTGTTCCCCAAAAATAATAATTTTTGTTAACTATCTGCTAGTAAATAGTGTTAATTACTAGCAGAAAATGCTTAAATGGTATTAGAGTTGGTTTTGAATAAATTTAAATCATAACCACTCATACCATGTTTATCGAGATACTTATATTAGTTTTGCTAAGTTTGACTGATTACTAACCTGTCATATTAACTGATTTTTTTAAAAAAGTCAAGTTAATTTTACCCATAAAAAAGGCTGATATTTTTTCAAAAAGTTTGCTTACATTGGTATATAGCAAAGGTTTTCTGTTTTCTTTTCTTGGTGAGATTAGACTAAATCCAAGAGATAAAACCCAGTTTTATAGATTCTGAGTCAAATCTTTATGCCGTTTACCTCTTGCCGGGTCTCATTTTTAACTTTGATAGATAAATAGATTTGTATTGCCAGCTTTTTAAGGTTTGAAAAAGCTATAAATGTACTGAGTGTATGTTGAGATAAATAAAGATGATTAGGACAAAATTAGCTGACTATTGTGTAGTTAGGACTTTTGAGGGTTTTTGATGACTATGATAGTTTTAAAACAAAATATAATAGAGATATCTAAAAACAATAACTATGAAAATATACTAAAACACTAAAGGAAAAAATGGGTGAATAATATATGATGAATAATAGGATTGAAGAAACACAAGATAATTTAATTGTTCCTGCTCTATTCACAGAAAATGGTGATTTATTGGAAACTATAAACCTTGAGGAAAACATCACAAATTTAAACTATTTTGATGAAATAATAGAAGAGGACGATTCAAAACTTTACATAGATTATGGGGAAAGAAAATCTACTATTAGGGTTGATTATGATTTGAGCAACAACATAGTTATTAATTTAGATAATGGAGAATCTAGGGTTTATGAAAATATAGAAGGTAGTGAGATTATCGGCGGGAATGGCAATGATTATATAGATGTCACTCCCATAACAGGGGAAATTTTTTCCTTGATTTTTACGAACTCATCTATTGATACTCAAACTCATCATACTTATCCATATCTGAATAATCCAGGTTTAATCAGCAACTATATTAAAACTGGAGAAGGAAACGATACAGTAATTGGGGGAGAAGGAAATGACATCATTATTTCAGGTTCGGGGAAAAACATCATTGATGGTGGTGGAGGTCATGACCAATTAGAAATAGATAATAGCAATTATCAAGAAGATATTACGATTAGATATCGTGATACTTTAAGTGGTAATATTATCAATGGTCCAAATAATCAGACAGAGTTTAAAAATATAGAAAGAGTATATATTCTTACTGGTAGTGGTAATGACATACTAAATTTAAGAAATGCTCAAACTGAAGCATCTTTATTCTCTAACTTTGTAGACACTAATGAGGGTGATGACATAGTTAGAGGTAGCAATAGTGCAGATGAAATTAAGACGGGTAGTGGCGACGATACAATCATAGGTAGAGAGGGAAATGATGATATACACCCAGGCTCAGGAGCAAATATTATTAGAGGCGGAGAGGGTCTTGATTCTTTGTCTATAGAGAGTGAAGAGGATACAGAAAGTATCATCATCAAATATGAAGAAGGGAGACGTATAGGTATTATAGAAGGTGGTTCTCAGCATAATACTGAGTGGAGAGATATAGAAATAGTACAAGGGTCAACAGGTAGTGGTGACGATGTTGTAGATATTAGTGCTACTGGTCCTCAGTTTTTGCTTCCAGGAGAAGTACCTACTTTTTCTACAGGCAAAGGTAATGATCTAATTCGCGGTGGAGGAAGTGATGATATTTTCTATGGAGAAGAAGGAAATGATACTCTAATTGGGGGTGGAGGAAGTGATAGATTGTATGGAGACGAAGGAAGCGATCGCCTGATAGGTGTAGATCCTAAATCTAATCTGGCAGGGGCTTTAGAGAAAGATCTTTTACTAGGGGGAAGAGGTGAAGATGAGTTTATTTTAGGAGATGAAAGTCAAACCTATTACACAGGTTATGAAGATGATGATTATGTCACAATTGGCGATTTTAACCCACGTGAAGATATTATTCAACTCAAAGGTAGTCAGGATGAATATAAACTAGAAAATATGGGGAGAGATGCTCAGTTGTATAGTATTTCAAGTGAAGAATCTAGGCCAGATCTTATTGCTGAAATTAGAGGTATAAGGGGACTTAGTCTGGCAGAGAGTTATTTTCACTATGTTTCTTAGAAATATTAAGCTGTAGTAAAAATAGCTACAGCTTAGGGAATCTTACGAATTTCTAGCCCGTAGGATTCTTAACCAAGATCAGCTTAAACCACTGTGTCTGAGTAAAGCCTCTGTTTTTGGTTCTCTGCCACGAAATTTGGTAAATACTTCCATGGGTGGTAAACTACCACCTAAAGCTAAAACCGTATCGCGAAAACGGCTACCCATCTCCTGTAGAGAGTCAGCAGAATTGAGATCAGCTTCTTCAAAGGCCGCAAAAGCATCGGCGCTTAGTACTTCTGCCCATTTATAGCTGTAATATCCTGCCGCATAACCCCCAGCAAAAATATGACCAAAAGAACATAAGAAAGCATCTTCTGGAAGGGGAGGAATAACTGTAGTGGTTTCAGCTAGGCGATCGCGTACTTGTTGAGGAGTTTCTTGACCATCAGGTTGATAACGATGATGTAATTCTAAATCTAACAGAGAGAAGTGTAGTTGTCTGAGCATAGCGGAACCACTGAGATAATGGCGGGCCGCCAATAGCTTTTGATAGTAATCTTCTGGTAGAGTTTCTCCTGTTTGATAGTGCTTCGCCATTGCCATCAAGGTAGGGCGATGATAACACCAATTTTCCATGAATTGGCTGGGTAATTCCACTGCATCCCACTCAATGTTGTTTATACCTGCGGCCCCTGGGTAATCGATGCGGGTAAGCATGTGTTGTAAGCCATGACCAAATTCATGAAAAAGAGTTGTTACTTCCCCGAAGGTCATTAAACTAGGCTGTTCATCTACTGGCGGTGTTTGATTACAAATTAAATAGGCAACAGGTAAACGAATAGTTACTTGATTGTTGGTAATAAGTTTGGCGCGGTTAATACAATCATTCATCCAAGCTCCCCCACGTTTTTCTGCGGGACGACTATAGGGGTCTAAGTAAAATGAAGCAATCTGAGATTGGCTATCCTTATCAAATATCTGGAAATAGTGTACGTCTTCATGCCAGATTGGTGCCTGTCCATCAGCAGCAATAATTTTGATGTTAAATAAATTTTCTGCTAAGTTAAATAGACCAAGAAGCACTTGAGGGAGAGGAAAATAAGGTCGTAATTCTTCATCGGTAAAGGCGAATTTGCTTTCTCTTTGTTTTTCTGCCCAATAGGTAATATCCCAAGGCTGTAGGTCTTCAGTTTGAGCAAAAGTTTGTAGTTCTTTTAATTCTTGAACGGCAGCTTGATAACTTACTACTCGCAGTTCCTCTAATAAAGATTCTACTGCTTCTACACTAGAAGCCATTTTACGATCTAAACTTAATTCAGCATAGGTATTGAAGCCTAGAAGTTTGGCTTTTTCCGCTCTCAATTCAAGGATGCGGGTTAAAATGCCAGTATTATCTAATTCTCCTTCTGAAGCTCTGGTTATGAAAGCTTTATACACTTTTTCTCTGAGTTCTCTATTTTCAGCGTGCTTGAGAAAGGGTATATAGCTTGGATAATCTAAGGTAATTATCCAAGGGCCATTTTCACTTGTTGCCTCTTCTTCTCCTTGACTCCGCGCCGTTTGGGCCGCTAAACTTAGGGCACTCGATGGTAAGCCTGCTACTTCTTCGGGTTTGGTTAGTTTTAGTTGAAAAGCTTTGGTAGCGTCTAAGAGATTATTAGAGAATTTAGTAGATAATTCCGCTAATTCTAATTGAATGGCGTTGAAGCGATCGCGTTTTTCTCCCGTTAATCCTACACCTGATAATTCTGCATCGCGAATAGCGCTTTCTACTATTCTTTTTTGCGCCGGTTCCAGATTCAACCATTCTTGGCTTGTTTGTAAAGCTTTAAAGGCTTTATAGAGAGTTTTACTTTGACTAAGTTGAGTAAAAAACTCCACCATTTGTGGTTGTACCGTTTCGTATGCTTGGCGCAGTTCTGGACTATTTTTTACTCCCATAAGATGGCTAATAATTCCCCAACTCCAGCTTATTTTTTCTTCTATCTTTGTTAATGGTTCTACTAATCCAGTCCAAGTAGGTGTTACTTTTGTTTCTAATTCTGTTAACTGTGCTTGTAGTTGTTCTAACAGGGTAGTCATGGCACTTACTACCTGTTCTGGTTTAATTTGGTTAAATGGAGGCAGTCCTTCTCCGATTAATAGGGGATTATCTTTAATTTTTACCTGAGTCATTTTCTCTATTTTCTTGTTTTTTTTAGCTTAACTTAAACTTGACAGTTGATACTGGTAAAGGAGATGCAATTTTGAGCAGGTTTTCTCTCGCGGAAGAAGTTTTAGAAAATTTTTAAAATTTCTTAATACACGATAGCTACAATATTTCTCGACTCTTGTTTAAAAACTAAATTCTTAAAATCTTTTGCCTCTTGCCTGTTGCATCTATGTCTATTTTCAACTTGGTCTGTCATAGATAATCATCAACTTCTGTTGTAAAACTAATCCAAAAAAAGGTAAACTATCTATTAAATATCGTTTCCATAGGCGTTTCGGTTCACAATATAGACGGTATAGCCATTCTAGCCCTATATTACTTATCCATTTTGGTGAACGAGGTTTAGCCCCGGCCTCAAAATCTATAGTTGCACCGATAGCTAAAAAAATTTTTATTTTCTCAAATTGATCATAGTGTTCAAGAATCCATTTTTCCTGCTTAGGTGATCCTACACCTATCGCTAAAACGTTAGCTTCTGATTTATTAATGTTGTTAATAATTTCTTGAGTTTCTATCTCATCTTTTTCAAAACCAAATGTAGGAGAATAAGCTTCAACAATAATTTCTCTCCCTACTTTTCGGTTAATATTCTCTTTTGCTTTTTCTGCTATTCCTTCTTGGGCGCCTAATAAATATATTTTTATTTTTTGATTATTTTTATTATGCTTATAAAAGGCCGGAAATAAATCTGAACCTGAAATTTTTTCTTTGATAGGGGTTCCTAGCAATTTAAGAATATACTGAATTATTTTACTATCACAAACTATGTAATCTGCCAGACGATATGCTTTGAGAAAGTCTTTTTGTCTCTGGAGTTTTACCATATGATCTACATTAGGAGTAACTACGAACCCTCCCGATTCACTTAATTTTTTCAATAATTCTTCCATTGAAATATTGTGAATATCAATATTTAGCAGAGATACTGTTTCCATAAAAATATTTAACTATATATTATTTTATTTATAAGTTAACTTACTCAAATATTGCTTACAGACAAAAAGAATATTAGCTTCTATTGTTACATAAACAATATTCAGGTCTTTAATCAAATTATTATTATTTATTTTAAAGTATAAACCTAAACCCTGTCTAGAATTAGAGTAAGGATTGAAGCGAGAGGGATTAGGAAAATATCAGATAAGCAATAAGAGAAAAGACTTAGAGGGGTTGTTGGTTAATTTAATAAGACTTGACAGCCAAATCCCGCTTTTGTTTATACCAGCTTCGCCAGTCTTCTTGAGGATTCATCATTATGCCACTTAATCCTCCAATGATCATCGGATACAGAACATTCCAAGGAGAGTTAAACAACAAATCAAACATCCAGATAATAACTATTATAGCCAGAACCACTGCTGGTGCAATCACTGGGTTGAACCAGGTTTTTACTGGATAATAAATAAAAATAAATAGTGAGGGTACTAGTAGAACAAATGCAGCAAAACTTGCCATACCAACCACACCACCATTACCAAAAGTAATCATCCAAACACTATCCGTAACAGATATGTCCTCGAAGATTCCTAAACCATTTTCTTCAAATACTCTGTTACGTCCTAATCCGCCCCAACCAAACAAAAATCTTTCTCTAGCTTTGTCTCCTAATATTTCTTCATTGTCTAGACGATATTCTAATGAAGCTATTCTCTTTTCTGGAAAAAAATTACTGGCAAATTGTAGAAGTGGTTGTTTATTAAAAATACCGAATATATTAACGTAGAGATAAACAACAATTCCTGTTACAAATAACAATAAAGGTAAATTTAGTTTAAACCACTTAGCAACTAGTAAAACCATAATAGCGAAAAGAAAATAAACAATAGTAGCAGTAGAACGCGACCAGATCACCATGAATCCTAGTACAGCAACCAGATAACTTATTTTGATTCCCCAAATATCTTTAACAGCTTTTGATTGCCATAACCATAGAACAATTAAAGCTGCATTCATCATCCAAAAAGCGGTTACTAAACCGTGCTCCGTCAAAACAATTTGTCGGTAACCTGCCCATCGAATTTGTTGACGAATACCACTAGTATGAGCTGCAAATCCATAAACTATACGATGTAGTTGCGGACTCATTAATCCTTCCCATATACACAAAGGAGTGTAAATTATCGCACCTTTCACTATCCAGATCGCAATATTTTTAATTTCTTTAAAGCTGTTAAAATAAACACGGCCTATAAAGTAAGGAATTCCATATTCCCAAAAACGCAGTATTGTGTATTCACAGCTATAGTATACTCCTAGATTATTGGTCATACCAGATATAAAAGCAGAAAAACAAAAACATAATATGAATATATCAACCCACCAAAATCTTATTTTTTTCAACCAATTAGGCTCATATATAAATAAGGCTATGAGTAGACTATAAACAATAGCCGTAGTAGTTTCATAATTCGGAAATAAAGGTACAGCAAAAGAAGTTCTTTGGGGTAAAAAAAGAGCGGCTATTACTCCAGAAATGGCGATCGCTCTAGGAATGGGATTAGAGCGAAAAATCAAAATACATATTGGTATCCACAGAATTAATACAATTTGTGCTTGAGCAGTCATATACAATAATTAACAAATTTAGTTTTCTTTTGTGAAGTACAATTTTTATTAAAAATACAAGACGCTGCCAAGCCGGCAGTACTTCACTTGCCCTAATAAGAGCTATAAAAGAGAGTAAAAATTAATAGGTTAAAACTAATCCCAATAAAGGTAAGTTAAAAGCTTCAATTTTTTTCAAAGCTTTTTTAACTAGTGATTGAGAAGTTCTTTTTAGTCTTATATTTATTAACATAGCTTGAGTATTATTTGCTAGGAAGCTAGCATCCGATGATTCTAAGAACAAAGGGCAATAATATAGAACTAAATCATATCTTTGTTCTAAACTAGCCATTAGTTGTTGAAAGGATTTAGACGAAAGATTAACTTGATTATTTTCTAAATTACTTCCCGTAGATAGAAGGAACAAGTTTTGATTTCCCCCAGCCGATTGCACAACAGAGTCCATTGGTAAAGAATCATTTAACAAATTAGTTAATCCTTTTTCATTGGACACTGAAAAATATTTGTGCATCACAGGGTAATCAATATTCGCATCAACTATTAAAACTTTTTTGCCAGAGTTAGCTATAACCTCAGCTAATTTAGCAGTTAGATAAGCTTGACCATCCCCTGCCTCTACGGCACAAATGGCTAAGGATCTGAGATTATTTTCTTGGCTATTAAAATATATTTGGGTATATAATTCTTTAACCGCTTTAAGAGACTCTGCCTGCTCTATTATTCTCTCATCTGTGGTGTTGTTTAGATTTTCTTGATTGTCCTCTCCTAAATTAATTAGAGGAATTTTTCCCAGTATTGGTTCATGAAGGGAAAATTTTACATCAGATTCCTTATGAAAGGTGTTACGAGTTTTTTCTATAATCATTGCTAGGGCCATTCCTAAGACTATCCCTAAAACTACACCCCCCATAGCTCTTTTGACTTCACGAGAAACCCCGACTGTTTGGGTCCTTCCATCGATGTTATGAGATACAATTTCTGGCGGGGTAATTATTTCCCAAGGTCTATCTTGTTGAGCAGAGACTACGCTTAATTTTTCTCTCTCTAGGGTTAATTGGTTTAGAGTATTAGTCGTTAGTGCTAATTGTCTTTGTAATTCAGAATATTCTTTGATAATTTGTGTTATGTTTAACAGTTCTTGTTGAATTTTTGCTTCATTTGCTAACAACGAATCTAGGCGGGAGTTTAAAACGTCGATTTGATTTTGAGTATTGAGCATCTGTATCATCAACTCTTGATTAGACTGTTCTCGCAAAGAAAATAGATTGGAATCTCCACTTAAACCAATATTATATTCGGTGAGCATTATTTTTTTCTTATCTTCAATTAACCCTATCACATGGTTTTTTCTATCTTCTAGGGTTGTTAGCATGGGAGTATTTTGATTAAAACGTCCTGATTGAATAGCGATTAAGTTTTCTATTTCTCTCAGTTGCATCTGTAGTTCTTGCAAGTTTTGTAAATCATTAGCAAATTGAGGGTTTTTTCTTAGCCTTGAGAGAATTAAAACTTCTTCTAAACTTAAACCAACTTGATTACTTAAATTTTCTAGAGTTTTTTCTAATTCTTTTATACTACTTTCTGTTTGACGAATTTGGTATTTGACTTGGTTGTTTTCTAAAAATAGTTCTTGGCCTTTTTGCGTAGGATCTATAAGCTGATATTTTTGTTGAATCGCTTGTTGTTGATTTTGTATTGACTTAATTTTACTTTGAATTTCTGGTATTTGACTATCGATAAAAGTAACACCTGATTGGAGATTGTTTTGTCTCTCGGTAATGCTATATTCTAAAAATACTTCTGTCGTAGCGTCTAAAACTTCCATGACGTACCGACGATCTATAGCAGTAAAACTTACGCTGAGGACATTAGTTTTATCGAAGCGACTAATTCCTGCACTTACACGTTGAACAGAAAAATTCCTTTTTAATCCATAAAGAATGTTTTCTTTACTTACATTAGGAAGATTTTCCTGGACTCTTTCGGCGATTTTATTTTGCATAACTGGACTACTCAAAATTTTAATTTGTGTTGGGTAGTCTACTGAGCTAATTCTGGGATTATTGCCAATAATTGCCGAAGCATCAGTTAGGCGATCATCTGCACTAGCAGGCTCTAATAATATTTCAAACCTCCCCACATAAGGTTTTGTATTATTAGTTGAAAATATACCAGCAGCTCCCCCTAAAACTGCTAATACTATAACTATTGGCCAGTTACGTTGAAAAATATTTACACATAAGCTGAGAAATTTATCTACCTCAGTTTTTCTGGTTACTTCATTTTGAACATTCTCTTTACTTATTCTTTCTAATTCTAGGTTCATAATTTTTTCTTATATCCTCTACTTATTGATTTAACTACTATTATTCTCTTGTTTAACTCAGGTATGTTTACCCTGCTTTAGCACTTAATCAAAAATAATTATTTGGAACATATCAAAGCCATAACTAAACAAGATAATATTTTACTATATCTTGTTTATATTTTAGTTGGTAAGCAAAGTACCTGTTATCTTAGATTCTTTCTATAAATATAGATATACATGCTGGCTTTAGACTAATTTAATTTATACACTTGCTATCATAGCAGACTATTTACTACTAATACAGAATCTTCAGTGAATACTTCTAGATTATTAGTGTATGAATTTTTATTAAGATAGTTTATTAGTAAAACTATCCAAATATGTAAAGCAATGTTAAGAGAATTGTTAAACTCTATTGCAAATTAGTGGGTTAGGGGGAGTAAGGTATAGTAATCCCGTGTTAAGATGCCATTCGTAGGTCAATTAACTTGAAAAGGAGAAATACCTTGGCAATAAGGGTTGCAGTAATTGGTTCAGGACCCGCAGGCTCATCTGCGGCGGAAACTTTAGTAAAAGCAGGCATAGAAACTTATTTATTTGAAAGGAAACTCGATAATGCTAAACCTTGTGGTGGAGCTATTCCTCTATGTATGGTAAGTGAATTTGATCTACCTCCAGAAATTGTAGATCGCCGAGTGAGAAAAATGAAAATGATCTCACCATCAAATACAGAGGTAGATATTAATTTAGAAAAGGAAGATGAATATATTGGTATGTGTCGTCGAGAAGTACTTGACGGCTTTTTAAGAAATCGCGCAGCTGATTTAGGGGCGAATTTAATCAATGGCACAGTATACCAAATAGATATTCCTCACAATCAAACTCTTCCTTATACAATTCATTACGCGGATCATTCTCAAGGAGAAGCTAAAGGGGAAATGAAAACCCTCAAAGCTGATGTGGTTATTGGTGCAGATGGTGCTAACTCCAGAGTTGCTAAAGCTATTGATGCAGGAGATTATAACTACGCGATCGCCTTTCAAGAGCGCATTCGTTTACCTGAAAAAATGATGACCTATTACGATGATCTTGCTGAGATGTATGTAGGTAATGATGTTTCTCCTGACTTTTATGCTTGGGTATTCCCTAAATACGACCATGTGGCTGTAGGCACAGGCACAATGAAAGTAAACAAAGCTAAAATCAAAGAACTACAAGCAGGGATTCGTCAACGTGCTGCCCATAAGCTTCTCGGTGGTGAAATTATCAAAGTAGAAGCTCATCCTATTCCTGAGCATCCTCGTCCTCGTCGAGTAGTAGGACGTGTAGCCTTAGTGGGAGATGCCGCAGGCACCGTCACTAAATCTTCTGGAGAAGGAATTTACTTCGCTGCTAAATCCGGTCGTATGTGTGCTGAAACTATTGTTGAAACTAGCCAAAATGGTAATAAGCTCCCAACCGAAGCGGAGCTCAAACTTTATCTCAAACGTTGGGATAAAAAGTATGGTATGACTTACCTAGTCTTAGATCTACTTCAGAGAGTTTTCTACCGCTCTGATGCCACAAGAGAAGCATTTGTAGAAATGTGTTCCGATAAAGATGTACAAAAATTGACTTTTGATAGTTATCTTTATAAAACAGTCGTTCCTGCAAATCCTCTAATTCAGATGAAAATAACAGCTAAAACTCTCGGGTCTTTACTTCGGGGTAATGCTTTAGCTCCCTAATTGTTGGCAATTATTCAAACATTTTAAACTCCCACTTGACTAGATATCAGTGGGAGTTTTGCTGTTAATATTGATAATCAGGAAATAGTTCTAGGGGAAAATCTCTAGCATCTAAACAATTATCCATTGCTTCTTGGGGAGAAACAGTATACAGTCGGTCACTAAGACCAATAACGCATCTAGCATAGCGCCTGGGTAAAAGGCTATTGCGACAGTTGTTCAATACGCTAGTTAATATGGTAGTATCCCCTTCCTCATTGTTTGCCTCTTCTAGTTCAGTTGGCGTAAATTTTACCCCAGCATTAATTCTATTAACACAGGTAGCTAATTCTTGAGGACGACGTACCCGATAACAAGCTTGTAGTGTAGCCTCTGGTGCTAGAGAAGTCTCTCTAGTTATTTCCTGAACACAACTAGATAACTCTCTCGGATAGAGGGCATCGGCACAGGCGATTCCTGCTAAATCGCCATCAATACCACTAGCAAGCATTCTGTTTGCACAAACATTAAAAGAATTTGCCCAAGTGGGAGTAGAGGGTGTACCGAAGAAAAGTAAACTAGTAATAGTGCTTAAAGGAATAGTTAGTTTAAGTAGTTTTTTCATAAATTTGTTTAAACCTAACTCTAATCATGGCAATTTTAGCAGATTTTTGTGTAACTAAGTCCTAACTAAATCCTTAATTGCTTTTTAATAGCTTTTTTAACCTCCTTCAGCAAAGGTAACCATAATAATCACAGACATTAAGATACCTGGAGCAAGTAGAGTAACAAGTAGCAACAATTCTTGAACTGTCATAGTAATTTACATTGAATAGATTAATTAACCAAAGCTTTAGTATGACATAGAAATTTAACTATCATGGCAATTCTTAAGCAAAATTTTATTACTCATTCATACTGCGATAAGTTGCCACTGAAGAAGGAGAAATGCGATTGAGATAGCGGAAAATCCAATATTTGAGAACTGTATCTAAGATTACTGGAAAAGTGGCAATAAAGAGAAAATTAAACTCGCGATTCTCAGGAAGTCCAAAATGTCTAGAGATTCCTTCTAGAATAATTTCCCAACCGTGGGGAGAGTGATAACCTACAAAAATATCAGTTAAGAGAATAATCAAAAAAGCTTTGGCTGAATCACTCAACCCATAGGTTAAATCATCTAAAAATGATTTAACGACCGCTATTTCCTTTTGACTAAAAAAAATAATTAATCCAAAAGATAGTAAAGAAAATATATCCGCAAAAATATTTTCTATCGCATTTGTGCCTAAATTCTTATATTCTGCGGCAATTTCTGTAACTTTTTCCTGTAATAAACTATCTATTTCTTCGGTAGATAATTTCGGTTTAGTACCTAATAAAATCTCAAAATGTATTTTGTGTTCATACTGTTCTAATTCCACAAGAGCTTCTTCTTCAAAATCTCTATTAATAAAGATTAATTCTTGATTATCTGCGGCGTATTTGTTAACTAGGGGAGTTATTATAAACGTCTTAGTTACTTGATGAGTAAGTAAAGGAATAATAATTAAAATCAAGAAAAACTTCACGGATATTGCGGTTTTATAACGAGAACGTCTAAACTTACTCAATACCTCTTCTTCTGTTTGCTGGGAATTAGGGTCTATTTCTTGCTGTACTCTTCTAATTGTTCTCCACAAAGAACGAGGCAGTACACTAGTTTTATCTGATACTGATTCTAATTTAACGCTAGATTTAGTGAGATTAACAGGTTCTTGAGAATTTAAATAGTCTTGTTTGCCTAAATATTGGGTATGTTCTACATATCTTAGCAAATATTGCTCTATTAACTCAATTTTTGCTAAAATATCATAGTTATGTTCAGAATCAATAACCCGACTATTTATTGAAGAACGATTCGTTAAAAATTGATTCAGTCGTATTTCGGCAATTTTTAAATTGCGTTTAATCTCCCGATTAAAATAACGAATAACACTATCACCATATTTAGCATAGCTACTAGAGACCTTTTTCCCAGCAAAATGCTCGGTTTCAATTGATTTAATCGCTAAAACACAATGATAAGCTTGTTCTAGATCTCGATAGGGTTTTTGGTTGAACCAGTCTTGAGCTTGAGTAAATAAATTAAAAAATTTCATAGATAAACCAAACTAGAGAAGTATATGGTAGTGTTTAGACTCAATTGGGCTATTCAACGTTTAAATCAACCTTGGGGGTCAATCCCTAACTTCAATGAAGTAAGTTAGGGTAGTTGAATGATCTTCCAAATCAATAGTTAATAAATAAGTTAACAAAAAAATATGTCTAAATATTCTATATGGATTAATGGATCAAGTCGTAGTGGCAAAACTACGCGATTAATTGAAGAATGGCTTGAGTGGGTAAAAGCCAAACTCAATTACCATCGTAACCAAAAAACATTGAGTGAGCGTTTGCAACCTCCAGCATCGGCAGTTTTGATTTTTGCACCTAATCGGGATCAACGTCGTAACTTAGCTGACAAATTATCTAATGCAGTACAGGGTAGTTATCCTGCCTTGTGTAAAACTCCTATAGGTTTTTTTAGTGACGAAGTTGTGTTGTTCTGGCCATTATTATTAAAAACATTACAAATAAAAGCCCAGTTTCCCCTCCGACTTCGCCCCGAAACAGAACAAGAATTAGCACTTCTATTATGGCGCTCCCAAATAGATTGGGAACAAATGCAAGCTTTGGGAGGACAAGAACGTTTTGTCAGACGCTTACTAGACTTGTGGCAGTTAGCTGGGGCAAGTTGTACACCTATAGAATCAATACCCTCCTATTTAAACAGAGGATTGGATTTACCCTCTATTATAGACCCAGATATATTAGGAAAACTATTATTACAGTGGCGTCAATGGTGCTTAGAAAGAGGTTTTTTAACCTATGGCTTAATTTATGAATTGTACTGGTCTTATTTACTACCAGATCCATATTACCGAGAGCAATTTAAGCATCGTTATGAAGCTATATTTGCTGACGATGTAGATGATTATCCAGCGATCGCCAGGGACTTATTTGAGTTCTGTTTAGACCAAGGTAAATTCTCCGTATTTACTTATAATTTATCGGGTAAAATCAGACTAGGTTTAGGTGCAGATCCTGATTATCTAGCTGGCTTGGCTAATCGTTGTCGAGTAGAAGAGTTACACAGACATCCTGGTATTGGTTGGCACAGAACGAAGGATATTATTAGAGTTGTTGAGCATCCTACGGAGATAGAAACTCTAAAAACTTGTACAGAGGGGATTTATTCTCTAACAACAATATCGAGAGCAGAATTATTGCGCCAAGTTACTATTACTATTGCTGAAGCTATATCTCAAAAAAAGGTTCAACCAGAAGAAATTGCGATTATTGCCCCAGGTTTAGATGAAATTGCCCGTTACAGTTTGATGAATATGTTAGGGACTTTGGGTATAGAATTAGACCCTGTAAATGAGCAACGTCCTCTGTATAGTTCTCCTGTTGTCAGGGCTTTGTTAAATTTATTAGCACTAGTTTACCCTGGTTTAGGGCGTTTAGTTCCCCCTGAGGCTATTGCTGAAATGTTGGTAATTTTGTCTCAATCCCAAATTGATCCCGTTAGAGCTGGTATTATTTCTGACTACTGCTATCAGATAGATTTAGAGCAGCCTTATATGTTACCCGTTGAAAAATTTCCTCGCTGGGATCGCATCGGTTATCAAGCTACTCAAGCTTATCAAAACATTGCCCATTGGATTACTCAACAAAAAACCCAAGTAGCCGTTAACAAACTTAGCCCCATTATTTTTCTCAATCAAGCAATTAAAGAGTTTTTTGGCGATAGAGATAGTCTAAATTACGAAAAATTAACGGTATTGCGAGAATTGATGGAAACTGCTCAACATTACTGGCAAGTAGATCGCCGTCTGCGAGAAAATGATCCTACTTTTCAGTCTTCTACTGCTACTATTAGAGGTTTTATTGAGTTGTTACGTAGAGGCACAATTACCGCTAACCCAAATCCTGTGAATAAATATGGTAATCAGCCGGAAAAAGTAACTTTAGCTACTATTTTTCAGTATCGCTCTCTACGTAGTTCTCATCGCTGGCATTTTTGGTTGGATGCTGGTTCTATATTATGGTACAAAGGTGGTGCAGCTATGTTGTTTGCCGCTCCTTTGTTTTGGAAATCTTGGCCTGGAAGAGTACAAACTTCTCAAGAGCAGTTAAATATAGAGCAAGACCGTTTAAAACTTATTCTTGAGGATTTGTTGGCACGTGTAGAAGAGAGAATTTATTTGTGTCATTCTGATTTAGGTGTCGATGGTAGAGAACAATTAGGACCTCTGTTGAGCTTAGTTTATGGATCTGAAGAATGTTAAGATTGATTAATTAAAAAGAAGTTAACAACATATATCTATGAATTATAATGAAAACCAAATCTATATCAAAGCAGGAGATAGGATTAGTAAAAATATTTCGCCTAGGTTTATTTAATCTAGGCTTAGGAGTAATGGCCGTATTGACTCTAGCAGTGTTAAATAGAGTGATGATCTCTGAATTAGGAATCCCAGGAACTATAACAGCAGGAACTTTAGCTATGTCTCAAATAGTGGCACCAGCTAGAGTGTGGTTTGGTCAATTGTCAGATGTTAAACCAATCGCAGGGTTACATCGCACTAATTACGTGAGAATTGGTACCGTGTTGTTTGGATTAGCGGTATTTTTAGCAGTACAAATAGTTTGGCAAATGGGTAAAGTGATTCGAGACAACGGAGGTTGGAGTTGGAATAATCAAACAATCACTTTAGCTATTTTATTGGGTTTGGTTTTGGCTTTTTATGGATTGGCTGTTAGTTCAAGTTCAACACCCTTTACCGCTTTGTTAGTAGATGTTTCTCCAGAAAAAAATCGCTCTCAAGTAGTGGCGATCGCCTGGTCAATGTTGATGGTGGGAATAGTTATTGGTGGTATTAGTGGCAGTATTTTACTTAAGAGTGTACAACAGTCTGATTTGATGTTGGGTATTAATATCGGCAGTATTCTCGCTGTGGACTTAGCAGCAATTCCCACTCCTTTGGAGATATTGCAAACTTCTATCAACAGGATTTTTATATTTGTACCATTGATTGTTTTTGCTTTGGCTTGTCTAGCTACTTGGGGTATAGAAAAGCGTTACTCCCGTAAGGTTAAGCCTTCTCAAGCTACTGAGAGAGAAGATAGTATTACTATAGCCTCTGCCTTAAAAGTGTTAACCACAAGTCGCCAAACAGGTATATTTTTTAGCTTTTTAATTATCTTAACTATTGGCTTATTTATGCAAGAAGCAGTATTAGAACCTTACGGGGGAGAGGTATTTGGCATGTCAATTGCCCAAACCACTCTCTTAAACTCTTTTTGGGGAATCGGTATTTTAATCGGTTATAGTGTAACAGGCTTTCTGGTGATTCCCCGTCTAGGTAAAATTAATACAGCTAGAATTGGTTGTGTATTGGTAGCAATTTGTTTTATATTAATTATTCTCTCAGGCTTGACTCAAGAACAAACTATCTTGAAAGCTACTATGATTATTTTTGGCATGGCTACGGGAATAACCACAATTAGCGGCATCAGTTTAATGCTAGATTTAACCTCTCCCGAGAAAGCTGGTACCTATATTGGTGCTTGGGGTTTGGCCCAAGCTTTAGCAAGGGCCGTAGCTACCTTTAGCGGTGGTATAGTTTTAGATATAGGGAAACAACTATCTAGTTCTTTGGTCGTAGCTTACGGTTTAGTCTTTGGTTTACAAGCTGTGGCTATGTTACTAGCGATTTTGATGCTTAATCAAGTAAATGTAGAAGAATGGAAAAGACAAACTCAAGGCGCGATCGCCATCGCCATGGAAGGAGATTTAGACGGTTAAAAACGCTCGCCAATATTAAAATATACTGCACTCTCACCTTGGTCATTGAGGGCGAATTCTAGTCTTAGGGTACCAAAGCGGCTAGGAAGCAGTAACCCTAAGCCGTAACCCAGGCCACTCCCCGGCTTGTCTCTAACTATTCCAGGTTCTCCTTTGACTGTATCTCCAGAACCTAAATCTGTGGCGTAGTCCACAAATAAACTTCCTGCTAGATTATATCTATCTTTAAAAGCATTAAAATTAACTATCGGGAAGCGATACTCTATTGTACTTTGAATAAAACTACGACCAGTACCTACTTCACCAGAACCATAACCTCTTACAGATATACCACCGCCTAGGGTAAAAGCGTCGTAGGGTGGTAAATCACCGATTACTGTTCCCCCTTGTAGGTTAAACACAAAGGTACGATTTCCTTGGGTAAATCCAAATAGTGGTAGTGGAACATACTGAGTATAATTAGCAGCGAAGCGACTGTATAAAATATTAGCATTGCCCACGGGAATTGATTGATCTACACCAAATAATAAGCGATAACCTTCACTAGGATCCAGGGAATTATTGCGTTTATCCAAGGCACTAGCAAAGTTAATAGTTAATAGGGTGTCTTGTCCATCATCACTAAATGTCAATGAATTTCCCTCTTCATCTACAGGTTGTAAAGTTTTGGCAAAAATACCGTCTCTCACCGATACTACGCGATAAGATACTCCTAATGCCCCTTGGAAGTTCCTAGTTAAGGGAAAAAAGTACTCTACTCCACCTCCAAATCTATACACCCAGGGATCACTACCATTGGGTAAGTCTACTTCCTCCTCTCCGCCATCAAATTCTGTTTCTAATCCCTGACGAATATTAATATTAGCAGCAAAACCGCGATCATGTCTGAAGAAGTCTCGATAATCTAAGTCTAAACCCAGGGTGTTTTCTCCCCCTTCGATACCTAAACTGATAGCTTTGTTTGTACCTCCTAAATTTAGCACTCCAAAACGGACTCCTCCCCCAAATCCTCCTGGTCTATCGGACATGGGTAATACGGTAACTGGTCTGGCGGAGCCTTGTAGTGCAGTTGGTGGATTCAATGTTAACCCAAAGGTAAACAAGAACTGATTGTTCTCTTCTACTGTTACCACCATAACTACATCATTTTCTTGATTATCTACTGTCGATGGTTCTAGAGACAGACTAGCTCGTTTAACTATAATTAAATCATTAACTCCTGCTAAACCTGTTTTAGCTAATTCAGAGTTATACACATCTCCTGGTTTTAATTTAAACTCTCTTTGAATAATATCAGGTCGGGTTTTTCCTTCTACAGGTTGATTATCTCTATCAACAAATCTTACTTGGATTTCTCTAATAGTTTGCCCTTGAGAAGGAGGTACTGTAATAGTCTCATCTTCGTCTATAAATATATCTGTTTCTAGATCTTCAATTTCCTCTTCTTGAATGGGTGTATCGGGAATTACTTGTCCATAAGTAACCTTGGAGGTAGCTATATATGTAAAAAAAAATATCAACCCGAAAGTAAAATAGTTCAACATAAATTTAATTAAAATACAATTACTAGCGATCGCTTATCATCCCTGACATTATATATAGTTTCCTCAAAAAGTCAAAAATTTTAACCTGTAGTTTTCTCTACTAAAATAGGGAAGTTACTTTATTTTAACTTCCCTATTTGACTATTTAGTTTACCAGTTCACTTAATTTACTTTGTATCTAATAACTCTACATCAAAAATAAGAGTTGCATTTGGAGGAATCACATTACCTGCGCCACGAGAACCATAACCTAACTCAGGAGGAATAATTAATTGACGACGTCCACCAACTTTCATGGTAGCTACGCCTTCATCCCAACCTTTTATTACTTGCCCTACACCAATTTTAAAACTAAAGGGACGGTTGCGATCGCGTGAACTATCGAATTTTTGACCATTTTCTAGTAATCCTGTGTAATGTACCGTCACAGTATCACCCCTTTCTGGGCTTTTTCCTTCACCTGCTTCTACATCAATGTATTTTAAGCCAGACTCTGTAGTTAATGCCTTATCCATATCTAGACTATTTATATCTAATGCCACTAATATTTCCTCCTGATTGATGATCTTTTGCTCAGAGTTTACTACTTCAGATTTAACTACAGAAGGGATCGCCTCTGCTGGTTGGCTGCTAGTAAACAGATTAGATACAAATAACAGCACTACACAAAATACAATCACACTAAAACTAATTAAAATCTCTCTCATAAGACCTATTAATTCAAATCTGTAGCTATTTTAACACTAACGCCATAGTTTATTTTCTAAATCTCTAACTTGACGTTCTAAACGGTCTATACGTCCTCTCAACTCATCTACTTCTGACTGACGCGCTACCCCCAAATCTTGCAGCATATTACGCATCTGTCTTTCCATTTGTTGTTCAAAATTTCCTTGTTCTGATTTCATCTGATTCATTAAATCATCAACAAAGGCATTGGCTTGTTCTGGATTTATTTTACCTTCTTTTACCCATTCTTCACTAACCTCCTTGAGTTTTTCTGCTACATAGGATGTTGTGCCTACCCCTATGGTTATAAACTGTCTTAGCCAATCATTATTATTTCTATTGGTCATTAATTATTTCCCCTGGTACGAACTAATTTTTATTTTTACATATTCGTCTGAATAGATTACGACAACTTTACTCGATTAATCAATAATCCCCCGAATTACCGCAATTGGGATTCAGGAGATTATTATGGATGGGCTGTATTTATAGGTGAAAATATTATTGCGCTACAGGAGTTTTAGCTGGTTGTAATAAACTTAATAGATGACCATCAGGGGTTCTTACGGCAGCTACTTTACCAAAAGAAGGTTCTCTGACTCTTCCTTCTAATTTAGCGCCTAGAGTTTCTAGCTTACTTAAAGATGCCATCACATCCTCTACATGGAAACTGAGAATAGGAGAACTTCCGGCAGTCATACCTTCTGCTGAGTGTAAAGCGATAGTTGTACCATTAGCATCTAATTCGGCCCAAGCAGGACTAGACATTTTGATTGTTAGTCCTAAGCCTTCGGCGTAGAATTTAGCTGTCCCTTGGACATCATTAACCATGAGCATGATATGTTTAAATTCTGCTGTCATAAAATTTTTGAATATTTTTACTTGAGTTTTTCTGTTAATAATTGTAACTGATTTAGCTAAAGATAACTTAATTTTTCCTACTTTTTGTTAACCCTTAGACGAAATCAGTGACACAGCATTTTTATTTACGTCACAATATACATAGGCGATTACATCAAGTAGAGAATAACTAGATAACTACCACATAAAATTTCGTTCACCCGTTTTGATCTTAGAGAAAAACCATATCCAAAAAGAAGGAGATTAAATTATGAATATTAACTTAGAAAATCAATCATCACCTTCACAAATCAATTCAACCCCTCAAGAAATAGGTTACAAAAGAATTTTAGTAGCTGTAGATTATCAGAACTCCACAAGAGAAATTTTTCGGGTTGCTATGAACTTAGCTACTGTTTATGGAAGTAAACTAAAAGTTTTTCACAGTATTCAAGGAGAATTACCTGGAGTACCTATTATGGACGGTTTCAGTAGCATGGGAGTCTATGGCAGCTTATATAACGAGGAAGTAGACGAATTCTATGAAGAAGCCTATCAAAAAGCGATAGAGAAGTTAGAAAATTGGTTAAAATCATTCACCGAAGCAGCAAGAGAAAAGAATATAGAGGCAGATAGTGACTACTTCATCGGAGACCCAGGCAAAAATATTTGTAAAATGGCACAGGAATGGAATGCAGACCTAGTCGTAATTGGTCGCCGTGGACGTTCGGGAGTTTCTGAACTATTATTAGGAAGCGTGAGTAATTACGTGGTTCATAATGCTCACTGTTGCCTATTAGTAGTCCAACATTAAAGTAAAGCAATCAGCTTTCCTTGGTATGGGTCGGACTTGCCTGGATTTTGAGGAGTCTTAGATGAAATTAAAACCGTTTACATTAGCAATTTTGACCCTCCTACTATTTATATTAGGGTCATCCATTCCCCAGATTTTAAACCCAGGACTGGCCGATAATCGCCTGACTGGAATAGTAGTAAGGTCAGTAGAATCAATCAAGTCTGAAAATCAAGATAGTCAAGGAAATTTAGCAATGGCTACCGCTAGTAACTCTTTTGGGTTAGAGTTGTTTCGTGAAATCAGTCAGCAAAATCAGGAAGAAAATATCTTTATTTCTCCAAGTAGTGTGAGCTTCGCTCTCTCAATGCTTTACAATGGGGCAAAAGGTGAAACAGCTACAGAAATGAGTCGGGTTTTGGGAACGGCAAATATGGATCTGCAAACTGTAAATCAACAAAATCAGCAATTAGTCGAAGCTATAATGACAGCAGATCCAAAAGTGGAATTGGCGATCGCTAATTCTCTTTGGTTGAAACAAGATTTTAACCTCAAACCAGAATTTTTAAACAATATTCAAACTTTTTATAACGCCAAAGTTACTGAATTAGATTTTAATAACCCTGAAGCTGTAGAAATAATTAATAGTTGGGTCGCAGATAACACTAAAGATAAAATAACTGAAATTATCGATGATATTGACCCTCAACAGGTTTTATTCTTAATCAACGCCGTCTACTTCAAAGGCGACTGGAAATATCAATTTGACCCAGAAAAAACTACTGAAAAACCATTTGAGTTAGCAGATGGTGAAACTAAATCTCACCCGTTTATGACTCAGGAGACTAATTTTCCTTATCTGGAAACAGAAACCTTTACAGGAGTAAGTCTACCTTATGGAGAAACAGAAAATTTGAGTATGTATCTGTTACTGCCAAAAGATAACTTAAATTCATTAGTGGGAAGCTTAAATCAAGAAAATTGGCAGCAGTGGTTAAGTCAATTCCAAAGCCAAGAAGTGACGGTGAGTATACCAAAATTTAAAGTGGAGTATGAAATAGATTTAGAAAAAATTCTGCCAAATCTGGGCATGAAACAAGTATTTTTACCCCAAAATGCAGATCTTAGTAATCTGACTTCTCAACAAGTATACGTAGACAAGGTTAAACATAAAACTTTTGTAGAAGTAGACGAAATGGGCACAGAAGCCGCTGCTGTAACTTCTACAGGAGTTAGAGTTACTTCTATAGGCAGATTTATTGAATTTAACAAGCCATTTGTTTATGCCATAGTAGAGCGCCAAACAGGTACAATCTTGTTTATAGGCACAATGCTTGAACCACAAATATAATAAATAAATAGCTATGAGTTCTTTAGGCGATCGCTTTAATCGATTTAGAGGTAAAACTCGTTTTGTTGTTTGTCGCATATTTCTACATCTGCGTGGTGAGGAGGCTGCACCACTTTTAGGAATACTAAATCAAGCAGCAAGGGATGCAGTAGAATCAGAAGGAGATTTAACCGTCTTAGGAGAAAGTTTAGTCACTATCTGTGAAAATCTACTACAGTTAAGTTATAACTGGCAATCAGCAGCTAACGAAGGTGATGTTTTCTGGAATGAAGACGATACCGCTTTTTATGTCAATGATTTATTTACAGATTCTGCCCAACGCTATCTTAGCGATGTAGAAGTTACTGATACTCCAGTAGGGAAAGACGAACCTTTGTCACTTCCAGTTACAGAAAACTTAATTGTTATGATCACAGTAGCCTTTGAAGGAGAAGTGCCTGAATTAGAAACCGATTTAGCCAATATGGCCCCTATGCAAGATGCTTTAAAAAGTTTAATCAATCTGCATTATCAAAACAAGTACAGGGCTATACAAGTGCATTTTTCTCCCGCCAGGTTAGGGGAATGTTTGGATTATGAGCAAATATTGCTCAATTTTCCAGAGTTGATACCACTATAAATTGAATTTGAACTGAATTAACTATGTTGTTACGTAAATTAATCTCCTATTCTCTTTGTTTGAGTTTGTTATTCTTAACAGTAGCTTGTGGGGGCAATTCTTCTAATCAAGTAAACCAAACCCCCTCAACAAATATGGCGAGTGTTAGAAATAATAATTTACCCGCTGGGGAATACCCTATTCAACAAGCAAGCTATGATGATGCTACCGGGGATTATACCCTGATGCTGCTAAATACGCCCCCAGGTTCACCCCCAGTGTACCAAAGTGCTAATATCCAAATGGCACGATTGACAGAGGAGGCGATCGCCAACGGTGCAACACCCTATTTAGAAATAAAATCAGATCAAGCGGTGATGTATCTCACCGAGGATTTTAAAATCGCATATGTCCACAATGTTACAGAAACTCAATATTCACCCCAAACAGGTCAACAGGAAACAGTAGTGGTGCGACGTGAGTCTAATTTTTGGACTCCCTTTGCTGGTGCCTTAGCAGGTCAAGCTGTGGGCAATCTCCTCTTTTCCCCTAGATACTATGTTCCTCCTGTTTATCAACCTGGAACAACTCTCAGTGGCTATGGTGGCTATGGTGACACCTATCGCGGTGCTGTAAATAGTTACACAAGTCGTTACAATTCTCCTCCCCCTGCCGTTGAGAATCGTCGCACTTTGCGAACCTCCGGGAGTGTGAAAAACAATCCTAGTGGCAACAGTACTGTTAGAACACCAAGTAGCACAACAAATACTAATAAATCTACTGGTGGCGGTTTTGGCTCTAGTACCCTTAATAATAATCAGAAAAATCCCTCCGTAAGGCGAAGTCCTTCTGGTAGTCGGGGTTTTGGTAGCGGTACTAAATCTCGCTCTAGAACTAGAAGACGTTAAATTTGAGCTTAAATATAAAATGCCACAAAAAACCACTTTCTATAGTATGTGTTAATCGAATGTAACGCATCATAGACAGCACTGGCGCGGACATATAATATCATGTCCGCTTATATGATACAATCAACAAAAATTAATCCCACAATCTTTATTTGCTGCGTTACGCTCGCGCTAACGCACCCTACTAGATTAACTTCTATAAATACAATTGAAACTCTAAAATTCGGGGAAATTCTTTTTTCCCCATTTTGTTATTCTTAATCTTCTGCAAAGATATAGCGATGCAATTCAGAGGGATCCGGTTCTGGACTCTCTTGTGCAAATTTTACCGCCTCATCAATACGAGTCTGAATCTCATGATCGATTTTCTTTAACTCTTCTTGAGTACTTAAGTTCTTTTCAATTAAATAATCACTTAGTCTTTTAATTGGATCTCTTTGTGCCCAAAATTCCTTCTCATCTTCAGAACGCAATTCATCAGGATCTGCAAGGGAATGTCCTCGGAAACGATATGTTAAAGCCTCAATCAAAGTGGGTCCTTCCCCAGCACGCGCTCTAGCCACAGCCTCTTGAGCCACTTTGTGAACTGCTAAAACATCCATTCCATCTACTTCTACCCCCACCATATCAAAAACGCTGGCTTTTTTGTAAATTTCTGGTTGAGAGGTTGCGCGATCGTGAGCCATCCCAATCGCCCACTTATTGTTTTCTACCACATAGATAATTGGCAACTTCCAGAGGGCTGCCATATTTAAACATTCAAAAAATTGACCATTATTACTAGCTCCATCCCCAAAAAAACAAGCCGTTACTTGATCCGCATTGGCATCTCCCATTACTTCCCGGCGATATTTACTCTGAAAAGCTGCTCCTGTGGCTACGGGAATTCCTTCAGCCACAAAGGCATAACCCCCTAATAAACGGTGTTTAGCTGAAAACATGTGCATTGAGCCCCCTCGCCCCTTGCTGCAACCTGTTTCTTTCCCAAATAACTCAGCCATTACTTCTTCTGGCGGCACACCACAACTTAAAGCGTGGACATGATCCCGGTATGTACTGCATACATAATCTTCTCCATTACGCATAGCTTTGATCACTCCCGAAGAAACCGCTTCTTGTCCATTATAAAGGTGAACGAAGCCAAACATTTTTCCTCGATAATACATTTCTGCACATTTATCCTCAAACAAACGCCCTAAAACCATGTCACGATACAAAATTAGGGCTTGTTCTTGACTAATTTCTATACTACTAGGGTCAAAATTTGGTACAGTACGTTCTGAAATCATAATTAACTTATTGTGTCCTTGTTTGAGATTTAAGATAACATCATAATATAAGAGAAAGGTAAAGAGGATTTGAAAGTCGTGAATATACTTCCAGCTTTCGACTCGGATTTAGAAGAGCCGAATCTAATAAATGTACCCCTAGACTATTATCGTATTCTGGGTATTCCAGTAGAAGCAACAGAAGATCAGATTAATCAAGCTTATCATGATCGCTGTCGGCAAGTACCTCGTTGTGAATATAGCGAAAAGGCGATCGCCGCCCGTCTACAGCTCATGGAAGAATCCTACCAGATTTTATCCGATCCTGAAAAACGTCGCAATTATGACAATCAATTCTTCAACACTGCTCCAAAAACAGAGACATCCCCAGATATATTTCCAGAACAGATAATCACTCCTAAATTAAAAATTAGCGAGAGTCAACTAGTTGGTGCTTTAGTTATTTTGCAAGAACTAGCCGAATACGAGATTCTCCTAGAAATAGGAGAGCATTATCTTGAAAAATCATCTATTAAAACATCAAATCAAACTGTTCAAGAACATCAAGATATTTTATTTAGTACTGCTTTAGCTAATCTTGAATTAGGCAAAGACCAATGGCAACAGGGGCAATACGAAAGTGCTGCCTCTTATTTTACTAAAGGTCAAGATTTACTAGAACATCAGGAACGCTATAGCAATGTTTATTGTGAAATACAAGAAAATCTGGGAAGATTACTCCCCTATCGAATTTTAGAATTATTAGCAAAAGATTTAGACCAGGTACAAGAACGTCAAAAAGGCTTAAATCTTTTACAAGAAATGCTTAATAAACGTCAAGGTATCGAAGGTCAAGGACAAGAAGATTACTCAGGATTAACTGTTGACGATTTATTGTGTTTCATTCAACAAATTCAAATCTACATGACTGTATCTGAACAGCAAGAAATTTTTCTCAAAGAGTCTCATCGTCCCTCTCCTGTTGGCATTTATTTAGCCTTTTACGCTCTTTTAGCAAGAGGTTTTAGCGAGAAACAACCTGAACTAATTTTAGAGAGCAAATCATTACTAAAACGCCTCTCTATAGCTCAAGATACACATTTGGAAAAAGCAACCTGCTGCCTACTTCTAGGACAAACAGAAGAAGCATTAGCAGCATTAGATAATAGTCACGAAAAAGATACACTAGCTTTTATCGCCTCACAATCAGAAGGTTCTCCTGATTTACTGCCAGGTTTATGCTTATACGTAGAAAGATGGCTGCAATTAGAGGTTTTCTCTCATTTCCGTGACTTAGTTGATTCTTCTGTTTCTCTAGAAGAATATTTTACTAATCATTCAGTACAAACTTACTTGGATGGCTTGACTGGCAAAACTGAAACCAATGTTTTACCAGATTCTCCACCAGTACTTGATAACCAGCCATCAACTCAAAAATTATCAGTCAGAGAGCAACTATTTCAAGCTAGTTCACTCCATACAATTAATACACTCAATCAACCTAATCAACAAAACCCAAATCCTATTAATACATCTATAACTCAAGCTCAACGTAAACCATCTCCCTTAATTGACCATGAACAGTCAGAAACTCAAGAGATAAATGTAAAACCAAAAGAAAAGAATTTATCAAAATCTAAAACTACTACTAAGAAAACTCAAGAGTCTCAAAACACTCAAAAGAATAAATACAAATGGTTGATTCTTTTAGCAAGTTTACTAGGTACTGCTCTTTTAGCCATTGCTTACGCATTCTTCAGACACAGAGTCATCTCAACTATTCCCAGTACAACCACTCAAACTACACCATTCTCAGAGTTAATGGTTAATCTAGACCGCCCTATTTTAACTTTATCAGAAGCCGAACCTGAACCCACACCTGAACCTGAACCTGAACCTGAACCTGAACCGGAACCTGAACCGGAACCTGAACCTGAACCGGAACCTGAACCTGAACCGGAACCTGAACCTGAACCGGAACCCACACCACCCCAGCCAACCCTAGACGATAATCAAGCTGAAGCAGTTGTTGCTAGATGGTTAGAAGCCAAATCATTGGCCTATGGTCCCTCATACCAAAAAGAAGCGTTAGAAAGCATATTATCAGGTTCTTTACTCCAGACTAGGCAACAAATCGCTGATAGGGTTAAAAGCCAAAATGTGCATCGAGAATATGATCACTCTTTAGACATAGAGTCAGTAAATATAGATCCTAATAATCCCGAAAAGGCTCAAATAATTGCTCAGGTTCAAGAAGCAGCAAGATATTATCAAAATAATAATCTGTTGCCAGAGCAATCCTACTCTTCTGATTTACTAGTCCGCTACTATCTCAGTTGGATTGATGACCAATGGTTTATTACAAAGATTGAAGTGGTTGAATAGCTTGCTGTGACTAGTTTTTATCCTTAATTATCGCTCTCTTTGATAAAAACTTAAAGAAAATCCTTGACTTTTATTTTGTTATACGTTAAGCTTGTTTTATATACAAAGAGAGCACATCTAGAAAAATGTTACTACCAAAAACAGCAGGCTCAGTGTTCCCTTGTTTACCAAAACTCAATGATAGTATACTTACAGTTTAATTATCTAAGTAGTGTACTAAGTAAGTGTAAGTAAGTGGATATGTAGAGCAAATACAAAAGTATAACAAGGCATATACCCACTTAAGAAAAGTACTTAAGTTTTGGAAAAAGAGAAGATAAGTAGAAAAGAGACTGCGAAAAATGAACAGACAGAACATACTAGTAGATAGCGATAAAAACAAGTTTTTTTCTAGAGAAGAGATAATTCACTCAGCAGATCATTCAATAGAAAATATTATAACAGAAAGTATCATGGAATATCCTGTAGATGAGTATTCTATGGGCAACCGAGGGAATTTTCTGCTCATAGATTTTGTTTATAATCATCAACGCTAAGATTTTACCTCAAAATACAAGACAAAAACTATACAATACAACACTTATTGTCTGACTTATTTTCTGCAATTGTAGTTAGAGGCTTCAAAAAAGTAAAACTTAGTAACTAGACAGGGTGTGATAGCTCAGTTGGTGGAGCAAGGAAAAGTTTTTTCCCTTTGTTTGCAACTAGTCTGGTAAGACCGAAAAATGAGGGTTACCTGTGTCCCAGGTTCGACTCCTGGTCACACCACCAATATAGAAGTGATTTAAGTCCTTATTTGGAAATAGTTATTACTTTTGAACTCAAACTGCAAATCATGACTAAATCAAAGGGCAGTAGCTCAGTGGTAGAGCGTTAGCTTATATCCTTGTTAGATAACTTGTCCAGTAAGGGCCGAATAACTAGGGTCGCAGGTTCAACTCCTGCTTGCCCTGTACAATCTAAGATTAACACAAATTTTAGATTGAAACGGTTCTCACTCTTGAAGCAGAAAAGTAAATTAACAACTAAACCAAGGGACAGTAGCTTAAATGGATAGAGCACCAAAAACATCTTTGTTGACAACTTGTCTGCAAAAGGCCGAACAACGAAGGTTATCGCCCTGTCACGGCGGAGGTTGCGGGTTCGAGCCCCGTCTGTTCCATCAATCTAAGATTAACACAAATTTTAGATTGAAACCGTTTCCACAATAACAAGTGGAACAAATTACAACTAAATCAAGGGGCAGTAGCTCAGTGGCAGAGCATAGTTTATATCCTTGTTGACAACTTGTCTGCAAAAGGCCGAACAATGAGGGTTACCAATTATAGCAAAAAACAAAAACAAAAGGTCGCGGGTTCGATCCCCGCCTGCTCCATCAATCTAAGGTTAACACAAATTTTAGATTGAAACCGTTTCCACAATAACAAGTGGAACAAATTACAACTAAATTAAGGGGCAGTAGCTCAGTGGTAGAGTTTATATCCTTGTTGACAACTTGTCTGCAAGAGGCCGAACAATAAGGGTTATCGTTTGTTTTGGGTACAAAAGGTCGCGGGTTCGACTCCCGCCTGCTCCATCAATCTAAAAGTAGTTCAAGCTCTTAGATTGAAACGGTTCTCGCTCTTTAAAGCAGAACATTAAATCTCACCAAATCCTAGTTATAAAACTCAATTGTTATGAAAGATAAGTTTGTAGTAGGGCTTTAGCCCTATTAACCTGTAGCATTTACTGTATTTTTTTTGGACTAAAGTCCAACTACGAACCTCATTTTTAACTGGGGTATATCAACCGGATGCGAGTAATAACCTCTAACTCAAGGGACAGTAGTTCAAATGGATAGAACACCAAAAACATCCTTGTTGACAACTTGTCTACAAAAGGCCGAACAATGAGGGTTATCGCCTATGACGCAGGAGGCTGCGGGTTCGAGCCCCGCCTGTTCCATCAATCTAAGATTAACACAAATTTTAGATTGAAAAGGTTCTAGCTCTTCAAAGCAGAACAATAAATTCTCCCAAATCCTAGTTAGAAAAGCCAATTATTATGAAAGATAAGTTTGTAGTAGGGCTTTAGCCCTATCAACCTGTAGCATCTACTGTATTTTTTGGACTAAAGTCCAACTACGAACCTCATTTTTAACTGGGGTATATCAACC
>NZ_JALKVM010000405.1:0-5656 GCF_057440575.1 Johannesbaptistia floridana | reverse complement strand
TTTCGTGCCTCAACCCAACCTACAAAATCTAGTCTGAATACGCCTTTAGGGTCAACCAATTTTTAAGGGCGATCGCATTAATTCTTTAACTCATTACTCATTACTCATTACTCATTACTTCAAGATTCATCCACAATCAGTAACATTAGGTAAAGATGCAAGATCTGAGGTTAATGCACATAACCATTTGAAGTTATGTATCAAAATCTACAAAGATTGAAAATAATTAGTATAATTAAATTAAGACAGGTTGATAAATAATACTTATATTTTGTGGAGAGACACAATGAGTGCAAATTTAACTGAAAGCTTAACTCTGATATCTATACTTACCTTTGCCTGTATTGTTATAGTTCCAGTATTGTGGTGGATTCTTCCTAGTAAAGATAGTCCTTCAGAAGAAGCTTAAGAGTTCAATAATTTCCGGCCACTTTGAGACGGACAGTATAGATACTGTCCTTGGCTGTGAGATAGAGAGTCTGATAGTCATTGTCTCCCCAAGTCAAATTAGCAGGAGGTTTTGGGGTTTCAATAATACCTAATAATTCTCCATCAGGGGAAAAAATCCAAACTCCATCTGGTCCAGTACTATAGATATTGCCGAGTCTATCTACCTCCATACCATCGGCTGCACCTCGACGACTAGAGGGTTCAAGTTCCCCAAAGACCCGGCCATTAGCCAAGCTGCCATCAGCTAAAACATCAAAAACGCGAATATGTCCTTGTTTTGAATCATTAACATATAATTTACTCTCATCAGGGGCCAAAATAATCCCATTAGGACGCACAAAGTCATCAACTAGTAAAGATAAACTGCCATCGGTGGCAAGACGATAAACACCATAAAATCCTAGTTCTTCCTCTTCAGATTTAATTCCATAGGGTGGATCGGTGAAATAAATGCTACCATCAGAATGTATAGCTAAATCATTAGGACTGTTGAGACGTTTGCCTTGGTATTGACTAGCTAAGGTAACAATTTCTCCATCTTCTTGAGTTAGAGAAACCCGGCGATTACCGTGTTCGGCAGTTATTAAACGTCCCTGATTATCTAAAATATTCCCATTGGCATTGCCAGAGGGTTGGCGGAAAACTTCAACGGATTCTCCCGGTTGCCATTTGTAGATAGTATTAGCAGGAATATCACTAAACAATAAATAGCCGTCAGGATGCCAAACAGGACCTTCAGTGAACTGAAAGCCATCTAATAATAGTTTAACTGGGGTATTAGCTTCAATAAGAGAGTTTAAAACCAGATTGGTTTGAGGAGGGTTTACTTGAGTTAGAGAAGATTGGGAATAAACCGCTAATCCTAAAGTAATAATTATAAAAATGGTAAGTAATCTAATGAACATGGCACTTTTAAAAATAATATATGGCGTTTTTTAGTCTACTGAGGTACAGAGGTTAGCGTATGAGGCAAAAAGAAGAAACAGAAAATATATCTCCTTTGCTTGGGAATTGCTATATATTCAATTAATCTTAACAGAAGTAAAATAGAAAAATAGAGCATTATAGATGAATGGGGATCAATAATGAGTGCTTCAGAAATAGTAACTTGGTTACAAGAAAGAACTGAATTAAGTTTATTAAGTGAAAATGTGTTAGAAGCGATCGCCCCGTTACTGGTAGAATGTCATATATCTAAAAACCAAACCATAGTAACAGCTAATACTCAACCTGATGGTTTGTATATTCTCAGAGAGGGTAAAGCTGAATCCTACAATAACAGTTTACTACCAGGAACAGTTATTAATCTAGAAGCCTTAATTTTAAATCAAATCTCCGATAAAACCATTATTACTATTAGTGATTGTGAATTCTGGAAAATAGAGCGATCGCAGTTTTTGGACTTAATAGCAACTTATCCAGAAATAATTCAAGCATTTTCTCAACAACTAATTACTGAAATTGAAGCTTTATCCAATCAATTAGTATTAGCTAAAGAGCGATCGCTGATTTTGCGCCCCTATTTAGTAACCAAAGCCAGACGAGGAATCATTGGTAAAAGTCGTTACGCCCAAAGATTACGCCATCAAATCAAGCAAGCCTCTCAAACCAGAGATTCTGTGCTAATTTTTGGTGAACCAGGCTTAGAAAAAGATAATATCGCCGCTTTAATTCACTTTGGTTCCCCCACCCGTCGAGAAGTAGCAATCAAAGTCGATTGTAGTACTATACAAACTAGCGGTGCAGAATTATTCGGTAGAGAAGGAGGTAAACCCGGCTTAATTGAAGCAGTGGGTGAAGGAACTATTATTTTTAACAATATTCAAGAGTTACCAAGAGAATTAATTCAACCTGTAGCCACACTCCTCAAACAGGGTATTTATTTTCCCGTTACTCCCCCAGGCAAAGTACCCGATAAGCCTAAAGTTGCTGCTGCCAGAATTATCATGATTTCTGAGCAAACTGTGCCAGAAATTGACTCTTTAGTAAAACAAATTATTAAAGTTCCACCCTTGAGAGTGAGTAAAGCTGATTTACAAGACAAGGTTAACTATTATATTACCTTGATTTGTCGGACAAGAAGAGTCAAAAAACCAGAAATCACCCCCGAAGCTATCAGAAAGTTACAAGCCTATGATTTTCCTAATAATAATCGCGAATTAATTAATCTAGTAGAAAGGGCGATTGTACAATTGGGATCTGGTACTCAATTGACTGAAGAAATTATTTGGCCCTCCCAGAGTAAGAAAAAGCAGTTTCGCTGGAATCTTCTTAACGCTTACCCCAAACTACGCTCTTTTTTGCGGAGTCCTTGGTGGCCAGACCGCATTAATTATGGCTTTACCCTTACCGCCTTTGCTTTAGTAGTATTGATTTTATTTTTAGGACCACAAACACGAGATCAAAACTTTGCCCTGAATTTATTTTGGGCTTGGTGGTGGCCCCTTGTACTAATTGGTTTTCCTTTTGTAGGCCGTGTCTGGTGTGCAATTTGTCCTTTTATGATTTATGGTGAGGTGACTCAAAAACTATCTCTGTGGCTATTTCCTCGTCAACTAAAAAGTTGGCCCAGAGAAAAGGGAGAAAAATGGGGCGGTTGGTTTCTCTTTGGTTTATTTGCTCTAATTTTACTCTGGGAAGAGTTATGGGATTTACCAAATACAGCTTATCTCTCTGCTTGGTTACTATTGATAATTACTGGCGGCGCTGTGATTTGTTCTGCTATTTTTGAACGTCGTTTCTGGTGTCGATATCTTTGCCCTATTGGTGGGATGAATGGCATGTTCGCTAAGTTATCAATGACGGAATTACGGGCTCAACAAGGTACTTGTTCGGCAGAATGTACTACCTATCAATGTTATAAGGGAGGTCCTCAAAAAGGCGAAGGTTTAGAAACTTCTGGTTGTCCTCTCTATTCTCATCCCGCTCAATTAGAAGATAATCGCGATTGTGTCTTGTGTATGACCTGTTTAAAGGCTTGTCCCCATCGTTCGGTAGAATTTAACCTACGTCCACCAGGTATCGAGTTATGGACAAGTAACAAGGTACGTATCTATGAAGTGGCTTTGATGTTTTTATTGCTTAATCTGGTGTTTTTACATCGATTGCCACAGTTACAAGGTTTATGGGGATTAGAGTTAGATTTAGATAAGTTTACTATTCATGCTGGATTTTCCCTCGTAGCTTTATTTGTACCAGTGGTTGTTCCTATTGTTGCCTACACTTTAATTAGATTGATTTGTCGCTTTATGTCTACGGTAAAACCAAGAAAATTTGGTGAGTTGGCTTATGGTTACTTACCTCTGGTGTTAGCTGCTAATTTGGCTCACTATTTATATATGGGATTGGGTGAAGCAGGGAAAATTTTACCAGTGGCGATCGCTACTTTTGATCTGAATATCTCTGGATTACCAGTTTTCACCGCAGATGCTGCCGTGATTAGTTTTCTACAAGGCACTACTTTAATTTTTGGCGCTATCACTGGGATTATACTTACTCAGAAAATTGCTAAACAGCCTCTAAGACTACTATTACCTCAGCATTTGAGTATTTTGTTATTTACAGTTAATTTTTGGTATTTGATTGTTTAGCACTAAGTGAAGGAGTAGTTAATCTTGTGTTCAAAAGTCAAATAACCGCAGATGGATCCTGGACTTTTTTTTCTGAAGAATTTACTGAGTTATTTCATTCTCATCAAGGGGCAAAACAAGAAGCTGAACAAAAGTTTATTCAGCCATGTCAACTAATCTCTAAAGCAAAAGAAACTAACAAGTTAAATATTCTTGATATTTGCTATGGGTTAGGATACAACACCGCTGCTGCTTTAGCTGCTATCTTAGCAGTAAATCCTGATTGTCAGATTAATATCATTGCTTTAGAATCAGATCTCAATGTTCCTCAACAGGCAATTAAAAATAATCTTCTCAACTCTTGGGGAGAATTGGTAAATAAGTATTTAGAGAGACTAGCAACACAATGTTATGTAGAGGCAACTAATCTAGAAGCAAGATTACTCCTTGGAGATGCAAGATCGGAAATCTCAAAAGTAATAGATTTAGATTGGAAAGCCGATGCTATTTTTCTCGATCCCTTTTCTCCCCCTAAATGTCCTCAATTGTGGACAGTAGAATTTATTAACTTAGTTGCTAGTTGTTTAAAATCTGATGGCAGATTGGCTACCTATTCCTGTGCCGCTTCTGTAAGAACTGCCTTACAATTATCTGGTCTCTATTTTGGTTCAACTCCTGGAGTCGGTAGGCGATCGCCTGGGACCGTAGCCGGTTTTACTCCAACTTTGTTACCAACCATATCTCCACAGGAAGCTGAACATTTACAAACTCGTGCGGCTATTCCCTATCGAGATCCTACTCTTAAAGATACTGCTAGTGTAATTATACAAAGAAGAATTGAAGAACAAAATCTTAGTCAATTAGAACCATCAAGTCATTGGAAGAAGCGCTGGAATAAGACTAAATCCGGTTAACTGACGGGTAGAAGGGTAGGGTGTGTTAGCGCTCCGCGCGTAACGCACCAAATTATCTGGTCTCTATTTTAAGAGCTTGATTAAATCAAAAAAAGTTAAGATTTAAATATAAGCGATTGGTTATAATTTGTCTATCAATCCCTATAAGGAGTAGGAGTCTTTGAGGGTGATTTTGCAGCAGTTGATGTGTCTAGAGGATGAAATAAGAGAGAATTTACAGGCGTTGGAGGCGATGTTGGGGTGATTAAGCATTTTTTATTAGGTGATTTATGCGAGATTAAAAGTGGTGGGACTCCTTCGCGAAAAAATGCTGATAATTATGGAGGAGGCATCCCATGGGCTAAAATTTCGGATATAGAAGCGTGTAATGGCACTCTTATTTCCACAGAAGAAACAATTACTCAACAAGGTTTAAAAGCAATTCGTAATCGAGTTTTTAAAAAAGGAACTTTGCTTTTTGCTATGTATGGTTCAGTGGGCAAAATGGCTTTTGCAGGAAGGGATTTGAGTACTAATCAAGCTATTTTGGGCATAGAAGTTAAAGATACTCAAAAGCTATTTAATCGCTATATTTACTATTGGATGCTTTCTCAAAAAAAGCTATTTTTATTTCAAGCTCAAGGTGTTACACAAAAAAATTTATCAGCTACATTTGTGAGAAACTTGGAAATACCCCTACCTCCCCTAGAAGAACAAAAACGCATTGCAGCAATACTAGATAAA
>NZ_JALKVM010000404.1:0-5661 GCF_057440575.1 Johannesbaptistia floridana | reverse complement strand
AGTTGGTCCAATTTAAAACCTTTTTCCCTTTTACTTTCTTAGTTTTAGTGTAAAACTTACAGGTTTGTTTAATTAGTTTTACTTTACGTTTTAACCAAGTTTGTGCTGAATGTAATTTACCTTTATTGTGTTTTATATAGTCTTTTCTAGATTCAATTGCTGAACCTACTTGTCCTTGGGCGTCTGCTATTATTCCATTGGCGTGACGCTTTAAAAGTTGGTATTTATTTTGTAAGTAACTGTTCCATTTTGATTTGTCAAACTTTACTTTATTTAACCATTTCTTAAAGAGGGGACAATAATAACCTAGACAATTTATTAAATGATTTACTGTTTCACAAACTGCTTCTCTATAAATAGGTTCATAAGCTGTTAAAAACATCTCAAAACTAGTAAAGCCCAAAGCATTTAACTCGTTTATTGGTGTTGGCAATGCTTTGACATAACTTAGGGTATTAGATTTTTTTATCACCATCATCAACAACCACTTAAGTATTAATATTATATCAGACCCATACGCACTTCTAATTGTAACCTGGAAAAAAGGAGTCAGGAGCCAGGAGCCAGGAGTCAGGAGTTAGTAATTAATACTTAGTAAGCTTTAAGAATATTTTAAGTTATTTAAAAATACAAAAGTACTTAAAAAAATCTGAGTACTTCTACTCAAAAAAACCTAGGAATTTTTTGTGTAATATAAACAAAATATACTGACTCCTGAATTCTGACTCCTGACTCCTCTTCATAATACTATTTGACGTGCGAAAAGTGGGTTATATCATTGCTAAACAATAGTTGGTCTATATTTTCTTTAATAGCGCACTAAACGACTTATAATCAAGGGGGAAAACACAGTAATTATGTCTCAATTATCCCTTTGTCCCTAATTGTCAACCAACTAAAACTTACCTATTATGGCTATTTAGCTAATTAAATGAGCAAGTTTTATCAGAAATGGGTAAATATTTTTCAACTGTATTTAGCCCCAGTTAAAAACGAGGTTCGTAGTTGGACTTTAGTCCAAAAGATCTGACTGGCTAACAAATGAGCGTTAAGTGAAGGCAGGTGTCAATACTGCAAAGGATAAGCCTAAAAGGTTTATGAAATAGAGGGTGTGGGAGGTGTGGGAAGTGTGAGAGGTGTGGGGAGAAATGTTGCTCAGGTAAGCTTGAGGTCTTTCCTCTCTTCCCTCTCTTCCCTCTCCTCCCTCTCCTCCCTCTCTTCCCCATCCCTGCCTCAACAGATAATCTTCTTAACAAACATCAGTATTGAGGCAGGTGTTAGGTTTGGTGGTGTCAGGTCATCATTTAATCTCTATTGTCTACAAAAGACATTATAGCGTCTTTTTTGTACATGTAGATGTCACTAAAAGACAAGATACAGGGTTTTTACTGTAGACGGCCCAAATATACGGTTTATGCAAGTGCGGATCTTTGAAGCCCCGAGCATCTATAAACTGGAAAAGCTAATTTAGTGAGTAAATCTGCCAATTTTGTTTGACATTTATCCAGTAAATAAATATTTTTTCAAGATATAGCAGTGATCGCTGGTGGAAGTTAAAAGAACAATTTTTTTAATCATCTATATTGAAAGTCTCACTATCTTCGGCGATCGCCAAGAATAAGCTTTTAAACTATATAGTTATTAACTAAATTTAAAACTACTAAACTATAATTAGATTAATGTTCATTTTGATTGTGCATCAAGTAACTACTCAAAGATATTAACAAAACGGAAAAAGAAATATAAACAATATCTAAATTATGCTTAATCTCTAAGGTAATCATTTTCTTAAATAGACTAACAATAAGAGCGACGATAATAACTTGAATAATTTTCTTCTTCAACTCTTCCAAACTATTAATAGAGAGTGCATTTTCTTGCTCACTCCCCAAACGCATATCTATTTTAGAAATAAAAATTTCATAAATACCAAAACTAAAAATCAGTAGGATAACACCAATTAGATAATAGTCGATACCACCGATAATCAAAGAAACAACTTTAGCGATATTTTTACTATCTAAAGCTTTACTTAAAGGAAAATTAAGACGAATGCCGTTAAAAATTTCTAAAGTACCAATAATAAAAAAGTTAAGAGAACTAATTAGACCAAAAATCACAGGAATTAAAGCAAATAGACGAAAATTCCAGAGAATAAACTCAAACTTTTTTTCAATTTGTTTAAGATTAAACATTATTCTTATTTTCAAAAGAGAGAATTTAGCTTTAGTATAGAGGAAAATCACTGAAATTAACAAATGCGTAATCGGGATATTCAAGGAAAAGAGTATCAGCAAGGTACTCTAGTCGGTTATGAGACGAGAGAATACTTATTAGAAAAATGGGGCTCAAACTCAGACCAAAGCATCTTTATCAAAAGTTACTGGTGGTGGTTGAGTAATGAGTTTTGAAGTTTTGAAGTTTTGAAGTTTTGAAGTAAGAAGTCTTAGAGTAAGAAGTCTTGGAGTAAGAAGTCTTGGAGTAAGAAGTAATGAGTTTTGAAGTAATGAGTAAAAGAATTGATCCTAACCCCTTAAAAATTGATTCTCGCCTGTTGGCCTATTTAGTACTTTTGCACTGGTGCAAGATCTAAGTCAAAGATGATTAAATTGTGGCTGAGTAAAATTTTCCCCATAATTATTGCCTACAGCGGTGGATTATTAATGGGATTGGCACCTGCACCCATAAACGCCTGGTATTTAGCGTGGTTTGCTTTGATTCCCCTTTGGGTGATGTTAATTCAGACAAAAAAGCCTAACTATTTACTTCCTCTTGCCTGGGGAATTGGTTATCATGGTTTAGCCATTAGTTGGATTACGGGAATTCATCCGATGACTTGGCTAGGTGTGCCCTGGTTAAATAGCCTCTTGATTGCTTTGTTTTGTTGGCTATTTATTACCCTGTGGGGAGCTTTTTTAGTCTTATTCTGGGGGTTATCTATGTTTATAGTCAAAGAGCAAATCTCCTCAGCTATCCCTAGAGTTATAATTGGAGTAGCTTTATGGTGTATCTTAGAGTTTCTGTGGAGTTTAACACCTTTGTGGTGGAGTAGTTTAGCTTATACCCAAAGTCCAAGTAATTTAATTATTTTACAGTTAAGTCAGTTTTCTGGTTCTACTACCATTACCGCAGCTATTGTGGCTGTAAATGGTTTACTAGCAGAAGGGTGGCTATTGAGAAGGAAGTCTCCCAGACTGCCTCGGGTTTATTTATCTTTAGCTTTATTGTTACTCCTTAGTCTCCACGCCTGGGGATGGTGGCGTTATCAAAATAATCAAATTACTGGGGAAGGAGATTCTCTAAAAATTGGTTTAATTCAGGGAAACATTCCTAACGAAATTAAATTATTTTCTCCAGGTTGGCAAAGAGCGATCGCCCGTTATACTGAAGGCTATATGGATTTAGCTAACTTAGGTGTAGATATTGTGTTAACTCCTGAGACGGCTTTACCTTATTTTACTCCCACTGAAACCGACTCATTCTATAGTGCTATTTTAGCTAAACAGGTGCCTGTGTGGGTAGGTACTTTTACCGCGTCAGGGGGTCAATCCGGGGAAGGAATGACCAATAGTCTGTTAACAATTACAGGCTCAGGTAATATTTACAGTCGCTATGATAAGGTAAATTTAGTGCCCCTAGGTGAATATATTCCTTTTAGTAATATCTTTGGCGAATGGGTTAACCGTCTATCTCCCTTGAATGCTAGTTTAATTCCTGGTAAATCTACCCAACCCTTGATAACTCCGATTGGTAAAGTAACTGTAGGTATTTGCTACGATTCTGCCTTTGGTGAGCATTTTCGGCGTCAAACTGCCCAGGGAGGACAATTAATCATTACTGCTGCTAATAACGCCCATTATAGTGCAGCGATGCCTGCTCAACATCATGCCCAAGACGTAATGAGAGCAATAGAGAGCGATCGCTGGTTAGCTAGAGCTACTAATACAGGCTATTCTGCTATTATTAACCCCCTTGGTCAAACTATCTGGCTTTCTACCTTAGATAGTTATCAAATACACTTTGATGAAGTTAGACTACGCTCTTCTCAAACCCTCTATATTCGATGGGGGGATTGGTTAACGAAGTTGTTATTGCTTGTGAGTCTTCTCATACTAGGTAAAAAGCTAACTAAACTGAGAAAATAGTTAAATTTTATCAAGTTTCTATCTATTTATGTAGATAACTCAATAAAGACTTTTTTAGAATAACAGCAAAGGGAAAATTGACCGAAACAATTAAAACAAGGATATGAGAAGAGAAAAACCTGCTAACGAAGCAGCACGAATTGAAGCGCTGAAACAATATCATATTCTAGATACTCCACCTGAGGCAATCTATGATGAGCTTTTATTAGTCAACAAATATCTGCGGAAAGCTTGCCATACTTTATCAAAGCTTTTAGAATAAGATTAACGACAGAATTAGATAAACAATGAGTTATGTCACACCAGCAAAAGTCGCCTCTAACCTCGGGGTCTCAGTTTCTACCCTCCGGCGATGGGAAAATGAGGGAAAAATCAAATCAATCAGAACACCAGGAGGTCAAAGAAGATTCTGCATCAACGAATAGAAAGAAGAAGAAAAACCAACTATTCTCTATGCACGAGTCTCTACCTCGTCTCAGGGAGATGACCTCGAAGGAGAAGCTCAATTTTTACAACAGGCTTACCCAGGAGGAGAACTTATTACAGAAGTTGGAAGCGGGCTCAATTTTAGGAGGCGCCAGTTGCTCAAAATTTTGGAGCGTATATTCCCAGGAAATGTTCAATGTCTTGTGTGCGCCTACCCAGACCGTCTTTTCTGGTTCCGATTCCCATTTATTGAGTGGTTATGCCGACAAACAACAACAGAACTCGTGGTTCTCAATGGGCGTAAACTCTCTGTTGAGGGAGAACTCGTTGAAGATATCCTGTCAAGCCTCCACTGTTTCTCTGCAAGGCTATAGGGACTACGCAAGTACAAAAAAGAAGTCACCAAAGCAGTACAAGAAAAAACCAAGGAACCAGAGCAAGAAACCGACCCCAAACAGTGTCTTGAAAATCAGGGTTTATCCCTCTAAAGAACTTTACAAAATTTGGAAGTTGTGGTTAGCAGCTTACCGCAAAATATACAATTGGACTATTCAAGAATTAAGGATTAGTAACCAGTACTCAACATACAGTTTACAAGCTATTGCTAGAAGAGCAGATTTTCCTGACTGGGTCAAGGAATTACCAGGGCACCAGTTGCAGGAAGCCGTAGCTGATGCTGTAGATGCTCATCGTCAAGCTAAGGCCAACGGGGGAATAGCGAAGTTTAAATCTTGCAAAGCGCCTTCCCAGGTTATAAAATTTAAACCAGGTAACTACAGAAAAGGAACTTGGTATAGCAAGTTAACTAAAGGTTTAAATTTCTCCTCTAAACAAGAGTTCCCCAAAGAATGTATATACGGCACTCAACTCCTATATCAAAAAGGAAAATGGTTTGCTTGCTTTCCAATAGTTAAGGCTCCTGAAAATTTAGACCTAGAGAGAGTAATTGCTTTAGATCCAGGGAATAGGACTTTCTTGACTGGATACGATGGAGAAACTCTTTTAGAAGTTGGAGAGAAAGACATTGGGCGAGTTAATAGACTCTGTTCACATCTCGATGTGCGATTCGTTCCTGTTGAAGTAGGTTAAA
>NZ_JALKVM010000403.1:0-5677 GCF_057440575.1 Johannesbaptistia floridana | reverse complement strand
TTGCGCCCTATTCTGGCTTGCGCCCTATTCTGGCTTGCGCCCTATTCTGGCTTGCGCCCTATTCTGGCTTGCTTTGGCGATCTTTGGCGATCTTTGGCTGGCGCTAAGCAAGTACAAGAAAAACTAAATCAGGTTGATAAATACTCATAGATAATATGATCATAAATAAATTTAAGAACACTTAATTTATGAACATCAAGGTATTACATTTAATTACTCGGTTAGCGGTAGGAGGAGCCCAAGATAACACCTTCATTTCCGTAGAGAAGGGCGATCGCACTCGTTTTTCGATTCATTTAGCTTCCCATCCCGAAGGGATTTGGCGCGATCGCGCTTTAGCCGTGGCGGATGTTTTCCACCCTCTACCCAATCTCATCAATCCCATTAACCCCTATCAAGATTTACAAGCTTTAATCTCTATAGTCAAACTCCTGCGCCGGGAGAAGTTTGATATCATCCACACCCATAGTTCCAAAGCTGGTATTCTAGGGCGTATAGCCGCTAAAATTGCTCAAACTCCTGTAGTAATCCACACCATCCATGGTTTCTCTTTCCATGATTTTATGCCCCCTCTACAACGTCAACTCTATATAAATCTAGAAAGGGCGATGAAACCTCTAACAGACTATATTATCACTGTTAGTGAACTGAATCGACAACAGGGGGCCTCTTTAAATATTCTTGATTTAGAAGCGAGTAAAACTGTCTATAGTGGTATTGATTTCCATAAATTAGATCAACCTACTAACCTTGAGGAAATGCGCCAGCAACTAAATATCCCTTCAGACTACAAAAGCATTGTGATGGTAGGACGTTTAGATCCACAAAAAGCCCCAGAATACCTTATATCTGCCTTTGCCCAAGTACTCCAGCACCATCCCCATACTATCTTACTCTTAGTAGGTGAAGGAGAAAAACAACCCCAATTACAAGCCCAAGTAGAAGAATTAGGAATCGCTGCCAAAGTCAAATTTTTAGGGTTTAGAGAAGATATTCCCCAAATTTTACAAACTGCTGATATATTTGCCCTTTCTTCTCTTTGGGAAGGCTTAGGAAGGGCGATGACTGAGGCAATGTTGCTAGGAAAACCCGTAGTTGTGCCCAATATCTATGGTATTCCAGAAATTGTCCATCACCAGGAAACAGGCTTACTCTACCCAGCCAAAGATGTTAATAAATTAGCAGAAAACTTGCTGTTACTCTTGCAAAATCAGGAACTTGCTGATAAATTAGGAAACCAAGCCCGCCAACTCACCAGAAATTTATTTGATGGTAAGATGATGGTTGAGCAGTTAGAAACTATTTACGAAAAGCTATTGCTTGCCAAATCAATTTAGTAAAGTTGCGGTGATGAATAAAAAAGTACTGAGTAGAATTAGTTTACGTTTACAGGGATATGATAGCCTCAAAGATATCTTTCTTGAGGAATACCAAGCCATTTATTTTGTGATTCCTAAAGTAGCAAGTAGCAGTTTTAAAACCTATTTTAAAGAGTTACTAAAACTAGATTCTCCTTCGCCTCATACCACTAAATTTCCCCATATTCCTCGCCAAAGAATTAATGAATATCCCGATTATTTTAAATTCTGTTTTGTCCGCAATCCCTGGGAAAGATTATTATCTTGTTATTTTAGTAAACTCAAGAAAGATTATGATCTCAATATAGATCCTAGTTGTAAAGTCGCCTACTTTCTCCAACCTTCTTTGAGTGGTAAAGTAAGTAGATTAAAATATCCAGTAATTAATAGGGAGATGTCTTTTACAGAATTTGTCCAGGCGGTGGGAGAATTACCTGAAGAGAAAGCTGATAAACATTTTCGGTCTCAGTATACCTTTATTGTGGATCAACAGGGTAAACTGATTCCCGATTTTATTGGTCGCTTTGAAAAACTTAATGAAGACTTCCTAACTATTGCTAATCAGATAAATCTGCCAATTAAACAACTTCCCCACGAACTAAAAGGCAAACATCAGCATTATACTAGCTATTATACCCCAGAAACTTGGGAAATAGTTAGAAAGCGTTATCAACAGGATATCGAGTTATTCAATTACGATCCAGATTTTAGCGCGGCTAAATCTGAAGCGATAAACTAATATACACACACAAAAAAAAAGATGACTGCCATCACCAATGGGGACAAAACCACAACAAATGCTATTATCTGTCAAGGAGTAACTAAAAGATTTGATCGCCATATAGCAGTAAATAATGTTGATTTAGAAATTGCCGCCGGGGAAGTATACGGCTTAATTGGACCAAATGGCGCCGGAAAAACTACTCTCATCAAAATGTTAGTAGCAGCCGAAGAACCAACTACAGGTAACATCTATCTCAATGGGATGAGATTGCGTCAAGATGATAGTAATCGTCTAATTAAGCAAAAACTAGGCTATCTCCCCGATGATTTCCCCCTATATGACGATTTAACAGTCTGGGATTATCTAGACTATTTTGCTAGACTCTATCGACTCAAACAACCAAAGCGACGCCGAAGACTCAATGAAGTTTTAGAGTTAATTCAACTGACGAGTAAAAAATACAGTATCATCTCTAGTCTATCCCGAGGCATGAAACAACGTCTCAGTTTAGCTAGAACAATTATACATGAACCAAGTATTTTATTTCTCGATGAACCAGTATCAGGATTAGATCCGATTGCTAGAAAGCAATTTCGTGAGATAATTAAACATCTACAAGATGTGGGGATGACTGTATTTATTTCTTCCCACGTGTTAAGTGATTTAGCTGAGTTATGTACCTCTGTGGGGATTATGGAACTAGGCTATTTAGTAGAAAGTTCCTCTCTTGCGGAATTATACCAACGTTTGGCCCGTCAACAAATAATTATCTCTACCTTGGGAGATAGGGAAACTTTGCGCCAACAACTACGCAAACATCCCCTCGTAGAGGAGATAGAAATGTTAGGGATAGAGGGGACTCTCAAAGTTTACTTCTCCGGTAACCCTGAAGAGAGTGCCGAATTACTCAAATCTCTCGTTAAAGCAGAAATACCTATTACTGGCTTTAACTGTCAAAATGAAGATTTAGAGAGTATCTTTTTGCAAATGGGGCACCAACAAGCTTCTTAAACGTCTATATTTAAATAAAATTAGTCAAGAAAAAGTATTTAACTATGTACTTACTTAATCAAATAGGAGAATGGAATCCTCAACTACTCCGAGAATTAAAAGGTAGACTTAAATCTCGCAACCTCTGGCTAGTAGCAGGAATTTCTCTACTAGGTCAACTATTTATCTACCTCTATTATAGTAGTCTTTTACCAACAACAGAAAAGAGTTGGAGTCGTTACTGCCAAGATTATGAGAATTGTTTCCCTGATTTACTGGGTAACTTTGTGATTATGGAAAACCTGTGGTGGTTGGATATCTTTGTGGTTATGAGTGTAGCGGGGATAGGGATATTACTAGTGGGTGGTAGTTACCTATTGATAGCTGACTTAGCCAATGAAGAAAAACAAGGTACTCTCAATTTTATTCGTTTAAGTCCCGCTTCTGTAGAAAGTATCATGATTGGGAAAGTATTGGGGGTACCATCTTTATTATATATCCTGGGTATAATAACAGCGCCACTGCATATAATTAGTGGTTTAAAAGCAGGAATTCCCCTGAGTTTAATTGCCATATACTATTTAGTATTAGCAGCAAGTTTAATCTGTTTCTACAGTTTATCGATTCTCTACGCTTTAGTTACTACAAGTTTAGGAGGATTTCAACCTTGGTTGGCAAGTGGAGCAATTTTATTCACTTTGTTTATGTTAGCAGGTATAGTGAATAGTCAATATTTCGATCCCACCTATATGGTGTTTGACTGGCTATTTATATTTTATCCTGGGACGATTCTTCACTATTTAGTACATTCTACCTATATTGCTCCCGATGCCATTGAATACCTAGATTTAGAAAACTTTTCTCAGATGCTATGGTATGGGAATCCTATTTTCACGAAAGTAAGTACAGCAACTATTCTCATAGTATCTAACTACCTATTGTGGAGTTATTGGGCATGGCAAGGAATAAAACGCCGCTTTCATAATCCCTTAGCTACAGTAATTAGCAAAAAGCAAAGTTATATATTAACCTTTAGCTTTATAGTTATGGCTTTAGGTTTTACTCTACAAAATCTGGCGGCAACTTGGCGAATGACAGATGATGGATTTGCAGCTTTGCAATTAGTAAATTTAATATTCTGCCTAATTATAGCGGCCATTCTCACACCTTCACGTCAAATTCTCCATGATTGGGCACGTTATCGCCACCAAGAATCGGCAATTAATCGCAACATTCTCTCAGATTTATTACTAGGAGAAAAAAGTCCCGGGATTTTAGCTGTAGCTGCTAACTTGGGAATTATCACTCTCTATATTCTGCCTTCCATATTTGGTTTAACTAAAGAAGGATTAAGATTACCAATATTCTGGGGATGGTTAATTACCATCAACTTAGTTCTAATTTGCGGACTAATTATGCAAATCATGTTACAAATGAAGAATAAGAGACGGTTTCTCTGGGCAACTGGTGCGATCGCCTTGATTACTATTACTCCCCTGGTGATTTTTGCTTGCTTTTCCATCGATCCTATAGAGCAACCATTAATGTGGTTATTCTCCATATTACCAACGGTAGTAACGACAGAAGTAGCATTGGGTAGTTATATATTCCTAGGATTGTGTGTGCAGTGGTTGGCGATCGCCGTGATTGGAGCAGGTTTTACCTATAACCTCAGGAAGGTAGGAGAGTCAGAAACAAAAAAATTACTATCAAACTAATTAACTAATGAACGAAGATAACAAGGAGAAGAAGAATGTTTACTCAAATGATCGACAAGGCAGGAGAATGGAATGCCCAATGGTTTCGGGAAGCAAAAGGGCGTTTAAAACCTCGTAATGTAATGGCAGCAGGAGTTGTGTCTATTCTGCTACAGATGTTTATTTACTTGATATACAGTTCACAATTACCAGGAGAATTCTCTCGTTATAGTCGATACTGTATCAATAAATGTGAGCAAATTGACTGGGAATTATGGCACCTAGATATGTTCTTCTGTATGAGTGTAATCACTATTTTTAGCCTGTTAGTAGTAGGAGTATATCTACTAATAGCTGATTTATCTCACGAAGAAAAAAGGGGAACCCTGGGATTTATCCGTTTAAGTCCCCAATCAGCCTTAGAAATATTCCTAGGCAAGATGTTAGGAGTACCAATTTTACTGTATTTAACAGTAATTGTATCTATACCTTTACAACTAATTAACGGTATAAGCGCAGGTATTCCCATAACTCTCATCTTTGGCTTCTATCTAGTATTAGGGATGAGTTGTTTCTTCTTTTATAGTCTTAGTTTTCTGTTTGGCTTATTGAGTTACAATAGCCAGAGATTTTCTCCATGGGTAGGAAGTGGTATTACAGCATTTTACTGTCTAATTTACAGTTCCATAACCTTTGATAGTCATAGACCTGAAGCACATCCCTTAGATTGGATAAGATTATTCTATCCGGGAACAGTATTACCATACTTAGTCAATGCCACAAGGGTTTTGCCATATAAACCTGACTATTTCCCTATTGAACAATTAAGTAACCTAAACTGGTATGAATTGCCTCTCTGGCAAAATGCAGCAGTAGGTATGGCAATATCCCTATTATTTATGGGATTA
>NZ_JALKVM010000402.1:0-5708 GCF_057440575.1 Johannesbaptistia floridana | reverse complement strand
AGGCTTGCGCCCTTGAGCAAGGCTTGCGCCCTTGAGCAAGGCTTGCGCCCTTGAGTAAGGCTTGCGCTCTTGAGCAAGGCTTGCGCCCTTGAGTAAGGCTTGCGCTCTTAGTAGATAATCTTTTATACTCATCATGCAGGTGCAATTGATAAGTGATAAGAGCGATCGCCCAACCTACAATGTCTACGCCCTGAGATAATTCGGTGCGTTACTTGATATAACACCTACCCTAACTGGTCAGCAAAATACTCTTGATAAAGACGGCAACGAGATAGACAGTAACTCTGTTCTAATCTGACTAAACCCATACTTAACAATTTAAAAGTTACTTGAGGAGGTAATACTACCCCTTTTTTGCTGCTAACTACCTGCTTCATTCCTTGAGCAAGTTGAGGATATTGGCATAAGTTCCACAAATGCCGCCGTAGATGATCCGTGTATATAGATGATTCTGAATAGCGTTGAGTCAACAAATTGTTTATATTCAAATCTTGATAAGCTAAATGATACATAGTTAAACGTAGCAAATAAGGATGTCCCCCCACCAAATCAAGCAAAGCTGGCACTAAAAAGTTTAAATTCTCCAACTGATGCCTTTGAGCCAATTCTGCTACTTGTTGAGAGTTAAATTCAGGTAAATCTACAGGTAATCCCACATTAAAAGGGGATTTATTCATATCTAGGGGTATATATACCTCGGTGGAGTGAACAATAACTAATCGCAGTAATTGCCATAGGTTACCTGTTTTCCCCGCTTCATGAAGAGATCGCAGTAAACCCAAAAAGTCATTGGCAATCTCCGGCACTGTAAACACCAAGTCAACTTCGTCGATAGCTAGAGTTAGGGGGGAATGGAGTTGAGAGAGAATAAACTTTTCCCAATATGCTTTCACACATTGATTTGTACCAATAATCGCCGCTAGTTGCCAATGTTTTTCCCAAGCTTCCAAGTCTAGTAGGTTTAACTCATAGCTTAAACTGGCACAAAACCACTGTAAAAAGGTGTCAGAATTGAGCAGCACCTTTTGATTAGCTAATTGCAGGTTAAGGGTAACTACGCGATCGCCCTGTTCCTTGGCTTTTTGTACTATTCTTGCAAGCAATGAAGTTTTACCCATTTGTCTAGGGGCTTTGATTCGCAACAAAGCACCGGGATGAGTAATAGCTTCTAAAGCTCGACTCTCCAAAGGAGGGCGCTTGATATAAAAAGAGGAAGTCAACTCTACCTGCCCCTCAGGTAATTCTGGGAGGGCACTAGCTAAGGGTAAGCGATCGCTATACACTAAAGACCAGTGATAGGTTAGGGGATGTTGACTAGGAAAACTACTATATTTTTGCTGAATAATGCTAGTTAAATATTCAACTAACTGTTTTATCGGGGTTGTTTTTGTCCATTGCCAAAGTTGTATATTAGCTAAACAGCCATACAAATCATAGGGAATACTAGTCTCAGGAGACAAAGCTACACACAGAGGTAAAATAGCAATCTTCCCTTTACCAGTTTGATTCAGTTGTTGGGCTAACTGTAATTCAGCTAACACCACTTCTTTTAAAACAGTTTCTGGACTAAGAATTATCAGTAAATAGTCAACTTGATCTAAATTGCTGGGTATCTGACTATCAACTAAGGCTAATAACACTTGGTAGCCCGCTTTAGTTAACTCAGTGCTTAATTGTGGTGCTAGAATTGCGGGGGAGGAGCGATCGCTAATTAGAATAGTCAGAGAAGAAGATTGAATAGAAGGAGCGATTGTGGGAGATAAATCAGCTATTTCCTGCCAATTATAGCCGAGATGGTGACATATTTCTACAAAGTTAAGATAATCAACGGGCTTGCCGTTGAGAAAATTACTTACTGTTGATTGGGATAGTTCTAAATTTTCCGCTAAAAGTCTTTGGGAGGGAAAGCCATTTCTGAGTAAAGAGGCTTTAACCTTAGCAATACAGTCAACACGTAAATTTAAGGATCGAGGCATAAGCAAAAAAATTATAACTTAATCAGAAGTCAAAGAGAACTAAAATTACTCATTACCCAACTCACTCAGACACAACCTTTAATAGGACTATAGAGTTAAATATCTAGGAGTAAAGATGTTGTGAATCTAGCGATCGCATTCTAGCAGATCTTGACTTAGTCATTTATTGGAAAATCACAGATATCGAGAAATCTTGTTACAAAGTTGACAACTTACACGAAGCGATTCTCAACTTATTTGTCACCGAGTTGCGCGATGAAATGGCTAATCTAGAGTATGAATCTCTTTATACAGCACGTGGTTTACTCAATGATTTAATGGTACAAAGGTTAGATAGTGGTACAGAGTCTTGGGGGATAAAAATTACTAGAGTAGAATTAAGAGATTTTTCCGGCAAAGCTAATCTGCCGAAAAATCGAGAGATTAATCACTTACCCAAAAAATCTCTAGTTGATTCTTTGTTTGGTTAATATAACCGCTTTTATATCTAGTTAGGTACACAAGTTATCGCTTTAACTCATATCAAAGCTTGCACTCCTAAAAAAGTACTGAAATTCCCCAACAGGCGAGAATCAATTCTTTAACTCATTACTCATTACTCAACTACCATAAGTAACTTTTAGTAGAGATGCAAGTTCTGAGGTGTCCCTCATTAGTTCAAAAAACGCTTTTAAACATCAGGAAATGCTTCTTTTCTGTTTTTCCTCAAAAAAAAACACACACTTGATTAGGGTGCGAAGCGCGAAGCACGTAACGCACCATTTATTATTTAGGGTGGAAGATGTGAGAAAAACCTCTATTGCCGTAAATGTATTACGTATTTTTTTGTGGTATTCATAACCGGAAGCGAGTATTATTAGCACATTCGCCCATTATAAATTCTAAAAAATCCTATGTATCAAATTGGTGGTAGTTTACCTGTTAATGCTCCTAGTTATATAAGTAGATCAGCAGATAGCGAGTTATATCAATCTTTGCGGACAGGTAAATTTTGTTATATTCTTAATACCCGGCAAATGGGTAAATCTAGCTTACTAGTTAGAACCAAATATCGTTTAGAACAAGGGGGCTTGGCTTGTGCCCTCCTGGATTTATCTGATTTAAATTGTCAATCCATTGACCAGTGGTATGGTGGGTTAGCATATAAACTATTAACAGCTTTGGAGATTTTTGATACTGAAGAATTTATTAAGTGGTGGCAAAATAGAGAATCAATCCCACCTTTACAACGTTTGCAAGATTTAATTGAAAAAGTGGTATTAACTCATTTAGATAAGCACATGGTCATTTTTCTAGATGAGATTGATAGTATTTTAAGCTTACAGCAGCCTTTAGATGACTTCTTTTCCTTTATTCGTGCCTGCTATAACCAAAGAGCGAGTAATCAGATTTATCAGTATATTAGTTTTGTGCTAGTGGGAGTAGCTACTCCTTCGGATTTAATCCGGGATCCTACTAAAACCCCTTTTAATATTGGCTATGCTATTAAACTATGTGGTTTTACTTTCACAGAAGCTCAACCTCTATTAACAGGATTGGCAACAAAATTTAAACAACCTGAAGCTATATTACAGGAAATTCTCTATTGGACTAGTGGACAACCATTTTTAACTCAGAAAGTTTGTAACTTAGTTTATGAATCGGCAGAATCTAATCCCAGAGTTAGTGAGATTGTTAGTAGTAAGATTATTAAGAATTGGGAAGAACAAGATGAACCAGCACATCTACGCACCATTCGCGATCGCCTCCTCCGTAACCCTCAAAATACCGCTAGAATTTTAGAACTCTATCAACAAATTTTAACTGGCAGAATTTTGGCTGACGATAGTAGAGAACAAACTGAGTTAAAATTAGCGGGACTAATTACTAATCAAGATGGTTATTTAATTGTTGCTAATCCTATTTATAGTGCCGTATTTACTCATAATTGGTGTGAAAAAATTATTAATAATTTACGTCCCTATGGAGAAGCTTTAAAATCCTGGTTTGCTTCTGATTGTCAAGACCAATCCCGGTTGCTGCGTGGTCAAGCTTTAGTTGATGCTTTAGCTTGGGTAAATGGTAGAGACCTCAGTCACCATGACTATAAATTTCTTAGTGCTTCTCAAGAATTAGAAATTAGTACTGTTCAAGAACAAAAAAATTTGATAGAAAGTCTCTACTGTGAACAGGCTAAAAACCAATTGATTGAAAAAGAAATACGTGAAAAGCGCTTGAAATTAACTAATCTGAGTTTGATGATTACTTCAGGGTTCTTTGCAGTGATTGCTTTTTTAGTCGGGGTAATTTATATGAAGTTTAGCACGGAAAGAATGCAAAATAAGCTTAATCATCTAAGTTATTTATCTATATCTTTAGTTACGGAAAAACAAGAAGAACAAGCTTTAAGTAAGAGTTTAACCGCAGCAACTATTTATAGAAAAACTATTGGTTTAGATTCTCAGACTTATTTAAATGTGGCTTTGAGTTTACACTATTGTTTAGAAGCTTTGCAGCCTACTCCTTTACTAACTAGGGGAGAAAAACCAATTATCGCTCTTGGTTTTAGCCAAGATAGTCGCTATCTCAAGGTAATTGATGCTGAAAATCAAGTCCAAGTCTGGGAATTAAGTACCAACAATCATACCCTTGAGCAATTATTAACTAAAGTTGAGTTTTCTGACTGGCAATATACTAACCGTCACCTTTCACGCCTAAGTCTCATAGAATTTCATCCTCATTACCCAGAGATAGCCTTAGTTACTCCAGATAATCAGGTAAATCTTTCGAGTAGACACAATTCCAGGAAGATTAAGTTAAGCGATGATGGTGAAATAACTCAGATAGCTTTTAGTCAGTCACAACCTCTTCTCGCTGTAGCTACTACTCAGGATAAAATTAAGCTATGGAATCATAACCAGGGGGAATTAGTAGGGATTTTAAAACATCCCCAATTAACTCAATTCCAGATTAATCCTCTCTATCCTTTGTTGGTCACTGCTTCTGAAGATGGATTGGTCAAATTTTGGTATTTAGATGGCAGGTTATTACACACTATGGATACGAAAATTAATGGCTTGTCTGTAATTAGTTTTACTCCTGATGGTCATAAACTAGTTATGGGAGGCGATGGCGGTGAGTTATTGATTTGGAATTTAGATTTAGATTACTTGATTACCAGAGGGCGCAAGTATGACTGATAAGGGTAGGTTTTTAACATTTCGGTCACTGCTATAACCTACGCAGTACTGCTTGCTCCTTCTAATGTAATTCGGTGCGTTACGGGCTTCGCTGATTGAATAATATAGTGAGAGGCATTTATTAGTTATAGCAATGAGTAAGTAGATGTTTACAACTGTGATAAAAAGCCCCCCTTAGTAAAGGGGGGTTGGGGGGATCATTTATGTAAATATAGTTAACACTACAACGAGCACTGCTATAAATTGTTGGGTGTAGTGACCAAGGGCCCAACCTACAGGCTACCTTCTTACTCATTACTTCAAAACTCATTACTCATTATGTTGGGTTATCTCCCTGCCCAACCTACAAGCTACAGGCTTCTTACTCATTACTCATTACTTATTACTTCAAAACTCATCTAGGTGCGTTACGGGCTTCGCACGCTTCACACCCTACAACTACAACTACTTTTGTACTGTTGGGTGTAGTGACCAAGGGCCCAACCTACAGGTTACTGGCTTCTTACTCATTACTCATTACTTATTACTTCAAAACTCATCTAGGTGCGTTACG
>NZ_JALKVM010000401.1:0-44650 GCF_057440575.1 Johannesbaptistia floridana | reverse complement strand
TTAGTCAGACGTTGGGTCGTCCAAGCTGCGCGGCTTCAGCCCGCAGAAGTTGACCCAGAAATCATAGAACTAGCGATCGCCAATATGGAGAGTGAAAAATTTCAGGAGAGATGATTTTAATCGCCATCGTCACAACGAAGGCTATGAATTATTTAGCTGTTTTTCCATCTCCCCCATTTTTTTTCGCTCTCCAGGTTAAATAAAAGCAGTAACAATTCTATACTTTTACATATTACGAGTGCGACTTATATTTTTTGCAACAGAACGAAAACATCTCTATACTAATACTACATCATTAAAACCAATGCCAAAGCTATAGCTGTAAGGAGTATTTTCTACAGTAGCAATTTTTTGTTGATTGAAAAATAAACTTGTAGATAAATTGCTAGATTCAAATTTGGTAGAAAATTGAGAAATATCTGTAGCCCCTAGTGCTATTTTGTCGATATGAACTTTATCTCCTTGATTCCAACTGAAATCTTCAATAGTATCCATTCCCTTTAACGAATTTAAAACAAACTTGTCAGCACCTCTTCCACCATTAAGCAAATCATCTCCCTCTCCACCTATAAGTGTATCATTACCATTTCCACCATTAAGCAAATCATCTCCCTCTCCACCTATAAGTGTATCATTACCATTTCCACCATTGAGCAAATCATCTCCCTCTTCACCATCTAAATAATTATCACCCTTTTCAATAGAACGACCATAAAAATCGGTAGTATTAATAGTGAGTGTATCATTACCTCTACCACCAAATAATTCATTATTTCCAGTTCCTGTAATCTTCAACGTATGAAAAACAACACTAAGGGCAAACTAGCCACCAGAGAGATACCAGTAATTAATGAATTGAGTGAGATACTGGTTAGAAAAATATCCCACCCCCCCATATACTGGTTACTTATTCCCAGGTCAAAAACAACAAGGCAGAAAACATCTACACAAAGACTCAGCCGGATGGATACTAAGAAAAGCCTGTGACCGTGTAGGTATAGAGGGAGTAAGTACCCACAGCTTCCGACGTACTGCACTAACTCAAATGAGTAGCGCTGGAATCCCCCTAAGAATCATTCAGGAAATATCAGGACATCGTACCCTAGACGAATTATATAAGTATTTAGAGGTGGAAGAATCCCAAGTGATAGGCGCCGTTAACTCCCTCTCAATGCTTGGTACGACTGAAATAGAGAACGAGAGCTTCGTAAAATCTATGTTTCACGAACCTCCTCTTTTTTCTCCCAATGGCGATCTCCCCTCCCCCCCTCATTCTCAAACCCCCCAGAGCGATCGCTCCCCTCATTCTCAAACTCCCCCATCATCTGATGGTTGATTTTTAGGGGCGATCTATCTCTCTGATTCCCCAAAAGGCGATCGCTTGTTCTCTGACAAAACTTATTTCAGTTTATGAAGGTAAATCATCAAGTAATCGTTGAATATAACCATCATCGTCATCAAGTAAATGGCGCTCTACTCCTGATAATTTACCATCACCAAAATCTTGAAGCAATCTATTCATAACTTCTCGCTTAATTAGATTCCAAAAACTAAGTTCTCCATCATGCCGACCTTCAGGATCAAAAATAATCGGGTTTCCTACATGACTAAATATAGGTTCAGGAGGTAGATGAGGAACAAGATCATTTCCATTCACCACTCGATAAGCCTTAGAAAAACGGTGATTAAACTCAGTCCGAAAAGACTCATTACCAACTCGGGGACTACCAAAAGTATATAAGCATTCTAGGGGGCGATTTCTTTCAAGATACATAGCTGTTAAAATTGTTGCTAAAGCCCCACCTAAACTGTGCCCAGTAATCCAAATTTTTTGTTTGTTACCATCTTTTTCAAGTCTAGTAATTTCTTCAGTAAGATCCATGATTACTGGAAACAAAGCATCCTGAAATCCCTCATGAATACTAGTATTTTCAAAAGGTCCAGCATCTCTGACTATTGTTAAATTAGCCATCCAATCCTGAACACTTTCACTACCGCGAAATACAATTAAACTTAAGCCTTCTTTACTAGCAACAAAACCCTGGGTATCAATTTTTAATCCTTTACTAGCATGAAGATGAACAATATGGTTAAAACCCCATTTTTTCACCCATTCATCAATTTTTTTTTCATTGGTAGATCCGGTTTCTACCTCTTTTTCATAGCTTAAATTACAAGCTAAAGCCATTGATAGAGAGTTTTGTGGACTATATTCTTGTGCGTTAGGGTCCAGGTTAAATTTTTCGTAGGGTATTTTTAGAATTTTGCCCATTATTTTTACAATACTTAACAGTAAGTTTTAACTTGACTTTATTATTATGTAGCACTCAATACCTTAATACTATGCTGAAAGTGTCACTTTCTGAAATGTCATATTCCTCTTTTTGATTGATAGTTTTATATAGCAATTCTCATACTGGTGAGAAAGGTTATCCTTTTGAGGCAGGAGGCAGGAGGCACCGAGGCAGGAAACAGGTATTTTATGTACCTCATGAGTCCTTTGAAACGCTATATTTATTGTGAAATAATAGCTACTCAATCTACTTCTTCATCGCCTTATTTTGCTCTTTCACTATATCTCTGGAACAACAAATTAAGTAATAAGTCTTTAAATTCTGGTTCTTTATTATATTGTTGGTAAAAATCAAAGTTACTTTCTATGGTTTCTTCCATTAAATCCTTTACTACTACATCAAAGGTCATTTTGGCTTTTTCGGGAGTATTACTATTAACTTTAAAGCTGGCTTGTAATGATTTGTTTTGGTCTAAATCTTTTTCTAATTGTTCAATGAAAACTCTATCTTTTTCACTGAATTCTGTGCCAAAACGTTCGTTTACTTCTTCAATGATTTGTGATAAGGCTTCTATTTCTTGGGGTTGGGTTATCTCTTCTTCTGAAATTTTAATGGGTGATAATGCTTTTTTTCCTCTTTCTAGTTCAATTTTGCCTTGATATGTTTGCTGTATTTGATATTGTTCTAGTTCTATACTTTGTTGAATTTCTAAGGGGAGTTTATCTTTACTTAGGGGAATTTTTCTAATTAAGTGACGGGCAAATTGATAGAATTTTTCCAATTCTTGGTCTGGAATTGGTAGTAACTGGGAAACAAATCCATAAAGCTTGATATACTCGTTTAATAGTTTACGAAAGTTTTTTTTCTGTTCTTTGGCTGCTTGTTTTACTTTCTCTTCTACTGGTTTTAATACTGTAAATATCTTATCTTGTGTTGATTTTGGATTAAAGTAAATTTGGGCAAATTTTTCTACATCTTTCTTTTCATAGAAGTAATAGTCTCCTAGTTTTGCTTCTATATCATATAGCTGATTGGGGTCTGTTGCTTCTGTTAATTCGGTGCGGTCATAGTAAGCTTGAAAGGCTTTTTGAATGTCTGAAACTTCATTGACAAAGTCTAGCACCATTGTTGAGGTTTTTTCAGGGTGTGTGCGGTTTAGTCTCGATAAGGTTTGTACTGCATTTACTCCCCTTAACTTCTTATCAACATACATGGCACAAAGTAGCGGTTCATCGAATCCTGTTTGAAATTTATTGGCCACAACTAAAAGGCGGTACTCCTGTTGTTCAAAGGTTTTGGCTATGTTAGAAATGTAAGTGCCAGCAGAGGCAGTATTCATGTTAGTTTCTGTAAATTCATTGCCGTCATTTACTGTGCCTGTAAATGCTACTAGGGTTTGATAGCGGTAGTTATTCTCTTTGATATATTTATCTAGGGCTAATTTATAGCGCACTGCATGAAGTCTGGATTTAGTGACTATCATCGCCTTGGCTTTTCCTCCAATTTGAGGAGCTATATTAGTATGGAAATGCTCCACAATAATCGCTACTTTTTGGTTAATGGCGTGGTCATGAAGTTCTACAAAGTTACGTAGTAATCTTGAAGCTTGAGAGCGGTCATAGTGGGGGTCTGTTTCAATGGTTTTTAAGAGATTAAAATAGGTTTTATAGGTTGTATAGTTTTGTAAGACATCTAGAATAAAGCCTTCTTCAATTGCTTGACGCATGGAGTAAAGGCTAAATGGAACAAAACTGCCGTCTGGTTTTTGTGTGCCAAAAAGTTCTAGGGTTTGGTTTTTGGGAGTAGCTGTGAAGGCAAAATAGCTTAAGTTGGGTATTTTTCCTCTTTTTTTGGCTTCTGATACTATTTTGTCTTCTAAATCTTCTGTGGCTTCATTTTCTTCGGCGGCGGCGGCTGATTCTAAACTGTTGGTGGCTAGTACTGATTTTAATTTTTTGGTGCTTTCTCCACTTTGGGAGGAGTGGGCTTCATCTATAATTACTGCGAAGTTTTGCCCTTTGAGGTTGCTAATTTCATCCACAATCACAGGGAATTTTTGTAGGGTTGTGACAATGATATTTTTACCCCCTTCTAGGGCTTCTTTTAGTTGTCTTGAGGTTTTGTCTATATTTTCTACTACTCCTTTGGTTTGTTCAAATTGGCGAATAGTGCGTTGTAGTTGTTGGTCTAATACTTTTCTATCGGTTATAACTACGATTGAGTCAAATACACGGTTATTATTAGCATCATGAAGGCTTGATAGTCGATGAGATAGCCAGGCGATTGAGTTACTTTTTCCACTACCTGCACTATGTTGAATTAAGTAGGAGTGGCCGACTCCTCTGGTTTTAGCGTCTGTAGTTAGTCTTCTAACTGTGTCTAATTGGTGATATCTTGGGAATATTAGGCTTTTTGCTCCGGTTTTCTGGCCTTTATCGTCTTCTACTTCAATTTGAGTAATAAAGTTTTGGATTAAGTCTAGTACTGATTCTTTTTGCCATACTTTCTCCCAAAGATATGCACTACTAAATCCTAAGGCTGATGCTGGATTACCAGCGCCGTTATTTTGTCCTTGATTGAAGGGGAGGAATTTTGTTTGTTTTCCTTTTAAATGGGTGGTCATAAAGACGTTATCTGGGTCTACGGCAAAATGTGCTAAACAAACTCCAAGGTTAAATAGTGTTTCTTTGGGGTCTCTATCTTGTCTATATTGTTTAACGGCATTTTCTACATTTTGCCCGTTGAGGGGGTTTTTTAGTTCTACTGTAAAGATTGGGAGTCCGTTGAGGAATAGGGCAATGTCTAGGGATTTTTGGGTTTTTTCCCTGTAATGAAGTTGTCTAATAACGGTGAAGAAGTTGGCTTGATAGAGTTTTTGGGTTTCTGGGTTTAGGTTGGTTTCTGGTTGGAAGTAGGCTAGTTTAAATCGGCAGCCGTTTACTTTTAATTCTGTTCTGAGTATTTCTAATGTGCCTCTTTTTTTGATGGTTTCGGCTAGGCGTTTTAGGAGTTTTTCTTTAGCATCGTCTTGGTATTGGGTTTTGAATTTTTGCCATTCTTCTGGTTGTGTGGCTTGAATGAAGTTAAATACTTCTTCGGGGATTAGGCAAAGTTCAGGGTTATATGATTCCTTGGTTAAGGAGTTGTAGCCGTTGTTTTTGAGGCTTTGTTCTATGGTGGTTTCAAAGTTTTTCTCAGAAGTATCTATCATGGGGTAATTTCCTCTCTAATGTCTATTTTTCCTGTTACTGCTGCTGATATTATGGCGGTGCGGTATTCTTTGAGTTTTTCTCTGCTTTGTTTGGTTTTGGCGATGAGGGTGTCTATTTTTGTGGTTTCTTTGTCGAGAAAATTAATTATAAATTCAACTTCCTGAAAAGGGATAGATAAGATAGGGGTTTCTTTAACTTTTTCGGATGTAAAGTGTGCTATGGTTGCTTTGCTACAGATTAAATCTATATAGCCAATATTTTTAAGAAAAAACAACCAATAATATAATATTTTGTTACTGTAATTAGTTTTACTTCTTATTCTATGAACAGCATTTTGAATATAACAATTAGGTAACTCTCCTTTCCAAAAGGTTGCACGTCCGACATCTCCGCCTTCACTAATTAATAAATCGTTATTTTTTAATTTATATGTTTCTTTTTCATTAGGTGAAAACCACATATTTTGTATATCAGATATATCAACTCCTTCCCAAGAAATATTAGCTGCTCTTAAGTATGGTTCTAAAGTATCAAGAGAAGAGATTGGCTGAGGTTGTAGCATTTTACCTAAATAAGTTTCATATCCATACTTTAATTTACTAACCTCCCAATGGGCAGGAATTTTCCCTAACCATTGAATCCTCGAATCTTTGCAAAAATTGTAAGTTTTTTTGGTCATTTCTTATCCTTATGCTAATCGAGGAAGTATTTGTTTGTTTTTCCCTTGTTCATTTGAATCATCATTCCAAAATACCTCAATATTAATATAAGTATCTGATTCAAAAGTAGCAGGAGGGAGTATAAATTCTATTAGAGAATTAGGTTCTAAAGTATTTATTTCTATAGGATTTAAAATTTTATTTTTATAACTATCTCCATCAATATAAATTTCAAGATTTTTAGCTTCGGATAATCCCGTATTTTTAATTTCTAAACTTATTACTTGTTTATTAGTTGATTTATAATATTTAATTTCTAAATTTGCTTGAGAATTTTTTCTTAACCTTTCATCTTCTCTAGCTTTTTCTATTTTGGCATTTTGTTTTTGCAAATTTGCTCCCTTCAAAGCAAAAATAATTGTGAAAATCAAAGAAACAATTGAAATAATTAAAGCAATATTTTCTGTTTTTTGAATCCAAATCATTAGATAACCTCCTGTAACATGTAGAGTATTTCTCCTTCTATTTCCTTAATATCAGCCTCTATTTCTTCTAACGGTCTTGGCGGTAGGTACATACTTATAAAAATAACGGTTAAAATTAATCTCATAGCCAACCTTCCCTAGTTCCCCATCCTTATCATCTCTAACACTTTCACTTATCCAAGCATCAGCTACATGGGGTTTTACTTCCCTTGCAAAATACTCATTAACATCCTCTTTTAAAGGCACATTTTCTGTATCTCTTAAATTAGTATCTGGTTCTGGATTGCCATTTTTATCAGCTTCTTCATCTCTTTTCCAGTCTTTCCCATAAGGTGGATTGGCTAGTAAATAATCAAAGGTTTTATCAAAATGTTTATCATCAGATAAAGTACTGCCAAATAGTATATTTTCTGCATCCCTGCCATCTGCACTTTTCATGTAAAGGTCTGATTTACAAACAGCGAAGGTTTCAGGGTTTACCTCTTGTCCAAATAAAAAAATATTAGCCTTGGGGTTTAGTTCTAAAATCCGTTCTTTGGCGATAGTTAACATGCCACCTGAGCCGCTACAAGGGTCATATATGGTTTTAGTTATATACTCTTGTGACAATTGCGGTTTATCTTGCACAAACAGTAAATTTACCATTAACTGGATAACTTCCCTGGGGGTAAAGTGTTCTCCTGGATTCTCGTCTAAGGCTTCATTGAATTTTCTAATCAGTTCTTCAAATATATAGCCCATTTCTAGGTTAGATACTATATCTGGATGAAGGTCTATCCCCTCAAACTTTTCCATCACTAAAAATAATAAGCCTGACTGGTCTAATTTTTCTATGGTGTTGGGGAAGTCAAACTTTTCTAATACCTCCAGCATATTGCTGCTAAAGCTGTTGATGTAGAGTAAAAGATTAGCTTTGAGGTTTGGGGGGTCACCTACTAGGCTGGAGAAGTTGTAGGGAGAGGTGTTGTAAAAGGCAAATCCTGATTTTTTACACAGTTGGGGGGTGAGGTTATCTAGCTTATCTTTGTATTTTTGATAAGTTTCAAGTACTGATTCTTTTGTTTCTGCTAAAACACAATCTAGGCGACGTAATACAGTGAATGGCAAGATAACATCCTGATACTTACCGCGCTTGAAGGTGTCCCGAATTAAGTCCGCTACAGCCCAGATAAAACTTACCTTTTCACCAAAATTCACGCCTATCGGTCTCCTTGAAGATTTATTAATTAATACAATTAGTTGGGGTTAGATACTTAATTGTATCAGTTGCAAAGGCTATAATATCAAAATCTCCTGATTCCCTCTGTATATATAGCAATTCTCATACTGGTGAGAAAGGTTATCCTTTTGAGGCAGAAGGCAGGAGGCACCGAGGCACGGAGGCACCGAGGCACGGAGGCAGATACAACCTCATGAGTCCTTTGAAATGATATAACTTAAAGGATATTTGGTAGGATTATAAACTTATGGTGCGTTACACGCAGGTTAACGCATTCTACAAACTACTCGCAAATAGATGTTTACAGTTATAATGAAAAGCCCCCCTTAATAAGGGGGGTTTGGGGGGATCTAGTCGGGATATTTAGATCCCCCCTAGCCCCCCTTGAAAAAGGGGGGAAAAGAGCTTTATTTTGATATCTTAATCATAATGCTTAAGGCTATATAGCCTTTTTAAGGCTTTTGAAATGATATAACTTAAAGGATATTTGGTAGCTTCATAAACTACTCGCAAATAGATGTTTACAGTTATAATGAAAAGCCCCCCTTAATAAGGGGGGTTTGGGGGGATCTAGTCGGGATATTTAGATCCCCCCTAGCCCCCCTTGAAAAAGGGGGGAAAAGAGCTTTATTTTGATATCTTAATCATAATGCTTAAGGCTATATAGCCTTTTTAAGGCTTTTGAAATGATATAACTTAAAGGATATTTGGTAGGATTATAAACTTATGGTGCGTTACACGCAGGTTAACGCACCCTACAAACTGCATCCCGAAAAATTGCGAAGCCTAGAAAAGTCGGAATAACTCCTGGGAAATACTTACAAAAAGCAGTTCTTAGCCTTAAAAACGTAAACTAGTACTTGATTACTATTTAGCTCAAATTCTTCACAAACTCTAGCTCAGTTTTTTCTTCTTTGGTTTAGCTGACGTAAAATTTGATTATGCACTTCTCTACTGATAGGATAAAAGACAGCTAACACCAAACCCCCAGTTAAAATTATTGCTGGTAAAGGCCCCATAATCAAGCGAATAGCCCATAACACAGAATCAGGCTGCCTCACCCCAATCTCCCCTGCTATCGGTTTAATCCAACCTGACCAGTCTAAAACTCTCCCCACCAAAAATATCGCGATCGCCACTCCCACTTTTTGAATTTGCACCAGGAAACCGTAAAAAATCCCCTCCCGTCTTTCTCCAGTATTTAACTCATCTAAGTCAATCACATCCGGTAACATGGACCAGGGTACTAAATAGGTTGTAGCTAACCCTATCCCCGCCATTATTCCCAATACATACATCAAATTTTCTTGATTTGGTTGTAGAAACAAGAAACCTAATTCAGCAGCTATAGTAAAAGGAATACCCAAACAGTAAATAGTTTTTTTACTCAGTCTTCTACTAGCTAAACTCCACAAAAATATTGTAAGTAAAGCTGTACCCTGAACACACAAAGCCATTTGAGTAACTTTGTCTCGTTCTAAACCCATCCAATAAACCACAAAATAGGGTAAGATAGCGGCAGTTATCTGTAAACTCAACCAAGAAAATAAATAGATACCAATCACATAAACAAAAGGACGATTACTAAAAGCCACTCGGAATTGTTGCAAAATGGGGATAGGTCGGGTCGTTTTGGGAGTAGAACGTCGTTTTTGTGCAGCAAAATAACTTTTGTAAGTACCCCAGCAAGAAACAAAAATAGCAATAATGGCAATAAGGCTACAAGTTGCCCCTAAAATTAGATACTGTTGTTGCTCATTTTCTACCGATTGGAAAACTATCTGGGCTAAAGTTAAAGCAAAAATACTGCCACCAATAGAAAAAATTGATTTAAAGCTAATTAAACTAGTACGTTGATCATAACTTTCGGTGATTTCTGCTACCAAAGTACCAAAAGGAAGGAGTACAGAGGTAAATGCTGCATAAAATCCAATAGAAATTAAAGTGTAATAACTAAAAAGTAGTAACTGATTATTAATTGGTGGTATGACCCAATGTAGAGTAAAAAATAGACCTAAAGGTAAAGCACCTCCTAAAATCCAAGGATAACGTCTACCTAGGGGGGAACGAGTGCGATCGCTCAACCAACCCACCAAAGGATCATTAATACCATCCCAAATTTTAGCGATCATCACCACAGTACCAGCGAGAGTGGGACTTAAACCTACAGCATCGGTGAGAAAAATCAAAAAGAAAAAAACCAGTATATTGCCTGGTAAACTGCCTGCTAATTCTCCAACACCATAGGCTAACTTAGTAGTTAAACTGAGATTATGATTATTTTTCTGGGAGTGAACTAACGATTTATCATTCATTATGTTAAAGATTGAGCAAAAAACTTAGACTTGCGAAATTGTATTTATGACATCCAAACAGATCATAGGTGATCACATCAACACATCTGAAACTATTCTCTCTCAATATCAAGGAGAAAAACCGCTTAAAACCTTAATTAATCTTTATAAACAAGATTTAAATATTAAATACTGTGATTGGAGAAAATGGCGTCAAACTCTCAGGAGGACAAAGACAAAGAGTGGCGATCGCCCGGGCTTTGGTTCGTGATCCCCGTGTGTTAATCCTTGATGAAGCTACTGCTTCTCTAGATTCTGCCGCCGAAAAATTAATTCAAAAGGCGTTAAATCGTCTCATGCAGAGAAGAACAACTTTTGTCGTTGCCCATCGTCTCTCTACTATCCGCCAAGCTGATCGCATTGTGGTTCTTGAGGGGGGTAAAATTAGAGAAATTGGTAACTATCAACAACTATTAGCTCAACAGGGCCTATTTTTTCACTTACATCAACTGCAACATGACCACCAAGCAAGTAATTGGTATTGACTTAGGAGGCATAGCTATTAAATTTGGCTGTTTTACCTATCAGGGTGAATGTCTCCAACAAAAAGTGATCCCCACCCCTCAATCTTCTGACCCCCAAGCCGTGATTGAGGCGATCTCCTCTCAAGTGAATCAATTTAAACAGGATAGTAATTGCGTCGGGATCGGTTTGGGAACCCCTGGACCTACTGATTCTGCCGGAAGAATCGCTAAAATTGGTATTAATCTGCAAAATTGGCAGAATATTCCCCTTGCTGACCTTTTGGAAGCTAAAACCAATCTTCCTACTACTATTGCTAATGATGCTGATTGTGCTGGTTTAGGGGAAGCTTGGCTAGGTGCTGGTCAAAATTTTGCTAACTTTATTTTACTTACCCTTGGTACTGGTGTTGGGGGTGCGATTATTCTCAACCACCAGTTATACCGGGGTCCCTATGGTACTGCGGGAGAATTAGGCTTAATTACTCTTAATTTTGCTGGTCCTCCTTGTAATAGTGGGAATAATGGGTCTCTAGAACAGTATGTTTCTGTCCCCGCAATTCGCCGCCTGACTGGGAAAGACCCAACTGTTTTAGCTAATTTAGCTAGGGCGGGAGATAGCTCTTCTTTGACTTTTTGGCAAGAATATGGTACTCTCTTAGGTGCAGGTCTAGCTAGTTTAATTTATGTACTGACTCCCGAAGCCATAATTATTGGAGGTGGGATTAGTGCTAGTTGTGATTTATTCCTCAAGGCTACCCAAGCAGAAATCGAACGGAGAGTTTTACCAACTTCTCGTTCAGGTCTGCAATTACTGCCAGCTAAACTAGGTAACCAAGCAGGAATAGTGGGGGCCGCTAAATTAGCCTGGAAACTCCTAGATTCTGGTTCTACAGTCAAGGAAATGTAAATTTTCATGACAATTATTGACTATGTTGACATTGTTGACGATTAGATATTAAGTTGAACTGTGTAATTAATATACACGAGATGCAAATATTAGCAGGGAAGAGAGAGTGATTGCTATATATCCGGGGAGTTTTGATCCAATCACCCTAGGTCATTTAGATATTATTGAACGCGGGAGTAAGTTATTTGATCAAGTTATTGTCGCGGTAATTTCTAATCCAAGTAAAACCTGCATATTTTCCCTAGAAACAAGAGTTCAACAAATTACTGAATGTATAAAACATCTCAGTAATGTCACAGTTGATAAGTTTTCTGGTTTGACGGTAGAATATGCTAAAAGCCATCAAGCAGAAGTTTTATTGAGAGGTTTACGAGTTCTCTCAGATTTTGAGAAAGAACTACAAATGGCACATACTAATAAAACTCTATGGTCAGATGTTGAAACAGTTTTTTTAGCTACAGCTAAAGAATATAGTTTTTTGAGTAGTAGTGTAGTTAAAGAAATTGCTAAATTCGGGGGACCAGTTGACCATCTAGTTACTGATAATATTGCCCAAGACTTATATAGTTATTACCAAACCTAAATCAAAATCAAGCACTACCGTAAGGCTAAAAAATTTATAAACTATAAAAAACAACTAAATTTTATTATATAACTTGAATTAAATAACCTTTATTATAAAAATGATGATGAATCAAGATTCATACTTAGATAATAATGATCAGAATCAAAAAAGAGAAAAAAAACCTATTCTCAATGAAGTAAACGGTCATGCCGCACATACTCTCCCGGTAAACAACTCTGGCAAGCATAATTTTGTGGTAAATAATAGCGATAATCAAGAAATTGCTGTAAGTGATGTTGATTTACAAGAAGAAATAAATCAACTAGAAGAAATCATCTTTGATAGTTTTCATATTCCTCTAACTGGTTATACTATAGTTAATGAAGAAAGATTAGTAAAAAAAATTGATCATATACGGAGAACAATTCCTGAGCAATTTCAACTGGCGATCGCTATTATTGAAGGTAAACAAATAATTATCGCTGACGCTGAAAATCAAGCAATGAATATTATCGAATCAGCGAAAAGACGTGCTAACCAAATCCTTGATGAATTGGGAATCATTCAACAGGCGGAGATGGAAGCACGTGAACTGAGACAAAAAGTATCTCAAGATTGTGAAGCTTTGCAGCTAAATACCCTAAATGAAGTAGAACAAATACGTACTAATGCTCAAAAAGAATTAGATCATATTCGTCAAATCAACATACAAGAGTCCGAAAAGATTCAAAAATGGGCTGACGACTATGCCGATGCTGTTTTAAATCGCGTGGAACAAACTTTGAGAAATGCTTTAGTTGATGTAGAAAGCATCCGTATGCCTCTAGAAAATCCTCCTCAAAAACCTCATAAATAGTAATCATGGCTTAAAAAAGGTACCCCCACTACAGTTCCAGTAGTATGCTCTACTTTGACTTTTAAACCTTCTCCACCAGCTTGAGTACGAATATATCCTAAAGCAAAATTATTAGTAACACTTGTAACTATTCCTACTTTCTTGTCTTCAAGAGTTATCACAGTACCAGGTTCGACAGGACTGTCTAAAATAATACCCCATAATCTTTGTTTAACGCCTCGATAAGTATTTAGGCGGGCAATAGTTTCTTGTCCGATGTAACAACCTTTATTAAAAGATATAGCTCTCCATAAACCCGCTTCTAAGGGGTTATAGTCTTCAGTCAATTCATAACCTTTTTCTGGTCTACCTTGGAGAATACGTAGTTGTGACCATTGGGACTTATCGAGAACAGGAATTCCAGTATTAACTAACTTAGTCCAGATTGTTTGACTATGGTTAATGGGAATAATTAGGGTAAATCCGGGTAAATCTAAATCACAACCATTTGCTACTAGTATAGGGGTGTCTTCAAAATCAAGCCAAGTATGTTGATTAGATTCTAGAAAAGTATTTAACCCTAAATCCGATAAAACTGAAGCACTTTTAGCACCAATCAGGGTAAAAATAGCATAATTATCTGAGATGTCTTTTAAATCTACTGCATCCATAGGAAAGATGTAGCGATCCATCCACTCGTATAAAAACTGACGACTATCTGGTGACACTAGTAACCATAAGGCTTCAATTGTAGTATAAACGGTGACTAAATCAAGAGTACGTCCAGTAGAGTTGACAAATACTGTCTCCCGACTTTGACTAGGTTGTAAATCCATAATTTCATTAGTGCTTTGGTTATGGAGAAAACGAGCGCGATCGCTCCCCGTTAACTCCAATAAACCCCAAGAAGAGCGATCAAAAATCACTACTTGGTTGCGGACAGTTTCAATGTTTAATGCTGTACTCATAATTGTAAGTTTTTCTTGAGTTATCATTAAATTTAAGTTAAACCATTCTTAACAATTTCCTCAACTAGCTAGATAAATTAAATGCAAGCAACAACTACAACTTCTGAACTCAACAAAATAGACTCCCGTCTATGGCGACGTTTTATAGAAGTAGCCCTTCCCTATTGGTATCCTAGTAAAAGAAAAGCAGCAATTTTCTTCTTTGTGTTGGTGATGCTGATGATATTTCTCTTTGCCGCTTTGTTTGTCGCCACAGCGGCGGTTATTTTCCTCGGCAGGCAATTAATACCAGAATTTACCGAAAAGGTCGCTGATGGTTTGATTACTACCATTGACGGCGTTTTCTCTTCCCCTATTTATCTCATTGCTTTATTACTTGCTTTAGGTATTCCCGTAGCCACTTTTGCTTGGCAATTCCAAAACTTAAAAGATCGTACCAAACAGTGGGGATTGTTGGCAGTTTTGTTGCTATTGTCTTTGATGGTTACTGGCTTAAATGTAATGCTATCTTTTGTGAGAAGGTTTATTGAAACTTCTTTAGTGGCTAAGGAAGAATCTACATTTTGGATATTTTTGGGGGTATTTGCGGCAGTTTTTGTGGTTGGTACCCCTATAGTAGTAATTTATAGTTATTGTCGAAAATTATTGGGAGTTTATTGGCGAGAGTGGTTAACTAACGATTTTCTCGAAAGATATTTACAAAATCGCGCCTATTATAAAATCAATGAAGAGAAGATTATCGATAATCCAGACCAACGTATCTCCGAAGATATTCGCTCTTTTACCGGAATTAGTCTCAGTTTTTTACTAACTATATTAGACTCAGTAATTACCCTATTTTCCTTTGTGGGAGTTTTGTGGGCTATTTCTAGTACTCTATCTTTAGTGTTAATCTTCTATGCTATGGCGGGTACATTGATAACAGTATTGATTGGACGGAGATTAATTGGACTAAATTATAATCAGCTTCAGCAAGAAGCAAACTTTCGCTACGGTTTAGTTCATTTACGAGATAATGCTGAGTCAATCGCTTTTTATGGTGGAGAAACACAAGAAAGGCAAAGTGTCGGTCAAAGATTTGCCGCAGCTATTCGTAATTTTCATATATTGATTGGATGGCAGCGTAATTTAGATTTTTTTACTACTTCACATAGTTATTTTGTAGTCATACTTCCTTATTTAATTGTGGCGCCAATTTATTTGAGAGGAGACATAGATTTTGGGGCAATCGGTCAAGCATCACTAGCTTTTTTCCAAATTTTCGGCGCCTTATCTATTATTATTCAGCAATTTGACCAGATAACCGCCTTTGCTGCTGGAGTCAATCGGATTGCAGCTTTTGATGAGACGTTAACAGCACAAGAAGAGAGACAACAAAGAGAAAACGAAGGTCCAACTACTATAGATATGACGATAGATTCTCACATAGCCTTAGAAGATTTGACCCTATTAACCCCTAATCATCAGCAAAAACTAGTAGAAGATTTATCATTGGAAATACCCTCAGGGGAAAGTTTAGCTATAGTAGGAGCAAGTGGTTCAGGAAAAAGTTCATTGTTAAGGGCGATCGCTGGACTGTGGAATCAAGGTACAGGACATATTATTCGACCTACTTGGGAATCTATGTTATTTCTTCCCCAAAAACCCTATATGATTCTAGGAACTTTACGACAGCAGTTACTATATCCTCACACAGATAAGCAAGTAAGGGACCAAGAACTATATGAAGTACTAAAAAGAGTTAATCTACCGGATTTAGCCGAAAAAGTAGGTGGTTTAGACATAGAATTGAGTTGGTCTGAGGTTTTATCCCTAGGAGAACAACAACGCCTCGCTTTTGCGCGATTACTGTTAACTAAACCTGAGTTTGCGATTCTCGATGAAGCTACCTCCGCCTTAGATGTACAAAATGAAAAAAGACTCTATCAGTCATTAAAACAGGAAGAAACCACTATTGTTAGTGTTGGTCATCGTCCTAGTATGCTACATTATCACTCTCGCGTCTTACAAATACTCAGTGAATCGCGCTGGAAGTTATTCTCTTTAGAAGAATACTTAGCCGAGGTTAGAGAAAATGAGAGTTAAAATATAAGATTTAGTTTGTCTTAAAAAATGGAGATTATGGATATCAAAGATGGTTTTGTGGGTACGGTAGGGAATACTCCCCTAATTCGTTTACATAGCTTCAGTGAAGCGACTGGTTGTGAAATATTGGGAAAAGCTGAATTTCTTAACCCTGGTGGTTCGGTAAAAGACCGCGCCGCTTTATATATTATTGAAGATGCCGAAGCAAAAGGATTACTTAAACCTGGGGGTACAGTTGTTGAAGGAACTGCTGGTAACACAGGTATTGGTTTAGCGCATATTTGTAATGCTAAGGGGTATAAATGTTTAATTATTATTCCTGAAACTCAATCCCAAGAAAAAATGGATATGCTGCGCCTACTAGGTGCCGAAGTAAGAGCAGTTCCGGCGGTTCCCTATAAAAATCCTAATAACTATGTAAAACTTTCTGGGAGAACGGCGGCAGAAATGGATAATGCAATATGGGCGAATCAATTTGATAATTTAGCTAATCGTAATGCCCATTATCAAACGACGGGACCCGAGATTTGGGAACAAACTCAAGGAAAAGTAGACGCCTGGGTGGCAGCCACGGGAACTGGGGGAACTTTTGCCGGGGTTTCTCTATTTTTGAAGGAGAAAAACCCTGCTGTTAAGTGTGTAGTTGCAGATCCCATGGGGAGCGGGTTATATAGTTATGTGAAGACTGGAGAAATTAAACCCGAAGGGAATTCAATTACAGAAGGAATTGGTAATAGTCGTATCACCGCCAACATGGAGGGGGTCCCCATCGATGACGCGATTCAGATAGACGATAAAGAGGCGGTTAGAGTAATTTATCAACTGTTGTATGAAGATGGTTTATTTATGGGCGGTTCAGTTGGTATTAATGTAGGTGCTGCCGTAGCCTTGGCCAAGGAAATGGGACCAGGTCATACAATAGTTACTGTTTTGTGCGATGGAGGGGCCCGTTATCAATCTCGACTATATAATCAAGAATGGTTGAAATCTAAAAATTTACTGTAGTCTAGATTCTGCTGTATCTGACAGGGTGACAACCAGGTTGAAGTGAAGGTAGGTAAGTTTGTAGTAGGGCTTTAGCCCGATAAACTTTTCAAATCTCAATCAATACACCTGTCGTCATTTCAACTTTGTTGTCACCCTGTTATATCAAGTTCGGGTGAATACTTACGATAAAAATGAGGTGAGGCTCCGAGGCACCGAGGCACCGAGGCACCGAGGCAGAAGGCTCCGAGGGAAGGAAGAAGGTATGAAGGTAGAACTTTATCATAACTAATTAAACGGACATGATATTACTGGTTGTTGTTGAGTAATGAGTTTTGAAGTTTTGAAGTAATGAGTTAAAGAATTAATGCGATCGCGCTTAAAAGATTAATTTATCATTCTCTTTTTACTTTTAAACAAATGTCAGTAGATGGAAAAGTTTTTCCCCTAGAGCGATCTCGAAGAGATCCGCTTCGCGGTGCGCTAAATGAATTTTAATAGATGCAAGATGTGAGGCGATCGCCGAGTAACCTTCTCTCCCATGGACTAAAGTCCAACTACTAACCCCCGGATTTCAAATCCGGGGGATGAATAACAGTTGTTAATGAAGTGTATAAGGCTGTGTAATTGCCACACTCTTAAGATATTGCACCCTTTCAAAGGCACTCTCATCAGGACAATTAATTTGACTCATACTGCCTTGCATTTGTTGAATAGATTCGTATTCGTTTTCTTCCATCCAATGAATTATATCCCTTTCGATATCTTGAATGTGCTCAATTCCATGGCGTAAGAGAGTAGAACAAAGTTGAGTTATTTTAGCTCCAGACATAACCATCTTAATCACATCATGACCCTTTTGAATCCCACTAGTAGCGGCTAAATCTGCTCCAATGCGACCATATAAAATAGCAATCCAGCGCATAGGTAGACGCATAGCTTGAGGTGTGCTCAACAGTACATGAGGATACACTTCTAAACGTTCTAAATCGATATCAGGTTGATAGAAGCGGTTAAATAAAACTAAGGCATCAGCTCCAGCCTGGTCAAAGCGTTTGGCCATATTAGCCATATTACTCCAAAAAGGACTTAATTTAAGAGCTATAGGAATACTAACCTCTGATTTCACAGCCTTAAGAATCTCTAAATAGTTATTTTCGATTTCTCTCCCATCTAAATCCATATCTGTGGGTATGCTGTAGATATTCAGTTCTAAAGCGTCAGCCCCTGCCTGTTGAATTTGTTGAGCATAGTGAGTCCAACCCCCTAAACTAGAACCATTGAGACTGGCGATAATCGGAATATCTACCATTGCTTTTGCTTTTTGAATATGGTCTAGATAGGTTTCTGCTCCTACATGAAACATATCAGGTTCCGGGAAGTAACTGAGGGCTTCAGCAAAACTATCAGTACCATAAGTTAAATGATGGTGTAACTCATGTTGCTCTAACTCTAATTGTTCCTCAAAGATACTATGTAAAACTACGGCTGAAGCTCCTGCATCCTCCATACGTTTAATATTGTCGAGATTTTCACTCAAAGGAGCTGAAGCGCCGGGAACGAGGGGAGAGCGCAATTTTAAACCGAGATAATTAGTAGTTAAATCCATCTTATTCTCCTGAATCATTTTTAAGTGCCCTGGCAGCTAAATATTGATACATGCGCCAACGTTCATCTACATCTGCTTGGGCTTGTTTAAGTAATTCTTTGGCCGCTTCCGGTCGAGTTTTAGTCAACATTTTAAAGCGGTTTTCTTGGTACATGGAATCAGCTACAGGTTGTTTAGGAGAACGCATATCCAGATGTAGAGGATTTTGTCCCATTTCTACTAAATCTGGGTTATAACGATACAGTAACCACCGTCCACTATCTACTAAGGCTTTTTGATGATTCATCGCCGTCTGCATATTAATTCCATGGGCAATACAGTGACTATAGGCGATAATCAGAGATGGACCATCGTAGGCTTCTGCTTCAATAAATGATTTCAGGGTATGTTCATCCTTGGCTCCCATCGCTACACTCGCCACATATATATTACCATAGACCATGGCCATAAGACCTAGATCTTTTTTAGCGGCAGGTTTACCTCCGGCGGCAAATTTAGCTACGGCAGCCCGTGGAGTAGCTTTCGAGGATTGTCCCCCGGTATTGGAGTAAACCTCTGTATCCATAACTAGAACATTGACATTACGACCACTAGCAAGCACATGGTCTAAACCACCATAACCGATATCATAGGCCCAACCATCACCCCCAACAATCCAGACGCTTTTTTTAACCAGATAGTCAACTACTGAGAGGAGTTGTTTCGCCTTTGGAGAGTCTAAATCAGCTAATTTAGCTTTCACTGAAGCGACTCTTTCTCTTTGTTCCCAAATATCTGCTTCTGTTTTTTGACTTCCAGAGATAATCTCAGTAACTAAATTATCCCCAATTTCTCCTGCTAATTGTTGAAGTAATTCTTGAGCCATTTCTGTTTGTTTATCTATGGAGATACGGAAACCAAAGCCAAACTCTGCATTATCTTCAAACAAACTATTAGACCAACTAGGACCTCTCCCCTCAGTATTCGTAGTCCAAGGAGTAGTCGGTAAGTTGCCTCCGTAAATAGAAGAACAACCAGTCGCATTAGCAATAACCATGCGATCGCCAAATAATTGACTAGCTAGTTTGAGATAGGGTGTTTCTCCACAACCTGCACAAGCACCTGAAAACTCAAATAAAGGCTGTTGTAGTTGTTGTTGTCTCACCTTTTCTAAATTTAGCTGACGCGGGTCAGGATTTGGTAAATTTAGGAAAAATTCCCAATTTTCTTTTTCTGTTTCTCGTAGAGGCAACTGAGGTGCCATATTAATTGCCCGGCGAGAGGGTTGAGATTTATTTTTCGCAGGACAAACATCTACACAAATACCGCAACCTGTACAGTCTTCTGGGGCTACTTGAATAGTAAATTGTTGTTCTGACCACACTTTATCTTTTGCTGCTGTTGCTTTAAAGGTAGAAGGTGCATTTTCTAACTCCCCGGGAGCGTAAACTTTACCTCGTATTACTGCATGAGGACAAACAATAATACACTTACCACATTGTACACAGACATCAGGGTCCCAAACGGGAATAAATTCCCCTACATTACGTTTTTCCCATTGGGTGGTACCTGTAGGAAAGGTGCCATCACAGGGTAATGCACTTACTGGGAGGTTATCTCCTTCTCCTACTAAAATTTTCCCTTCTATTTCTCTGACAAATTCCGGTGCTTCTGGAGATACGGGAGGCAGACGATGAATAGTAGAATTAGCTTGACCTATTTCTACCTTATAAAGGTTATCTAGAGTTTGGTCTACGGCTTTGAGATTCATATTAACAATAGTTTGACCTTTTTTACCGTAGGTTTTTTCAATGGCCTTTTTAATCGCCTTGATTGCTTCCTCTTGAGGTAAGACTCCTGCTAAAGCAAAGAAACAGGTTTGCATGACAGTATTAATTCTGCCTCCCATGCCACTGTCTCGGGCCACTTTTGCCGCATCTATCACATAAAATTTCAGATTTTTGCGAACAATTTGCTCTTGAATTTCTAGAGGTAGTTTTTCCCAAACCTCTGTATGACTATAGGGACTATTTAAAAGAAATACTCCTTCATTAGCCATATATTTAAGTACATCTAACTTTTCTAAAAAAGTCCACTGATGACAACCAATAAAATTAGCTTGATTAATTAGGTAAGCAGACCGAATGATTTCTGGACCAAAGCGTAAATGAGATACAGTAACGGCACCGGACTTTTTAGAATCGTAGACAAAATAACCTTGAGCGTAGTTATCTGTTTCTCCTCCAATAATCTTTATAGAGTTTTTATTTGCCCCTACTGTACCATCTGAACCTAAGCCGTAGAACATCGCTCTGACAACTTGTTCTGGTTCAATATCGAAGTCTGGGTCATAAGATAAAGATGTGTGGGTAACATCGTCATTAATCCCAATGGTGAAGTGATTTTTGGGCTTTTCTTGAGCAAGATTATCAAAGACTCCTTTTACCATTGCTGGGTTAAACTCTTTAGACGATAGACCATAACGTCCACCAACTACTTTGACCTTAGTGTCATTAAATCCTGTTTCCATGTAGGCGTTGACTACATCTAGGTAGAGAGGTTCTCCCCCAGCACCAGGCTCTTTAGTACGGTCTAAAACAGCGATCGCTTTTACCGTCTTCGGTAGGGCCGCAGCTAAACGTTCTTGTTCTAGGGGACGGTATAATCTTACTTTTACTACTCCTACTTTTTCTCCTTGTTGGTTGAGATATTCTACTGTTTCTTGTACTGTTTCACAACCAGATCCCATTAAGATAATTACTCTTTCTGCATCCAAGGCACCGTAATATTCATAAAGCTGATACTCTCTGCCTGTTATTTCTCCTAACTGCTTAAATGCTTTTTCTACTATCTCAGGACAAGCATCGTAAAAAGCATTAACAGTTTCTCTTCCTTGAAAATATACATCTGGATTTTGAGCTGTTCCTCTTAATACTGGGCGATCTGGAGTTAGGGCACGACTACGATGAGCCAGGATCTGATCATAGTTTACCATCTTCTCAAGTTCTTCGTCTTGAAGAAGTTCTATTTTTTGCACTTCGTGGGAGGTCCGAAAACCATCGAAAAAGTGTATAAAGGGTATTCTCGATTCTAAACTAGCTATTTGGGCTACCACAGCAAAATCATGGGCTTCTTGTACCGATGCTGAACAAAGTAGAGCACATCCTGTAGACCTTACTGACATGACGTCGCTATGATCTCCAAAAATAGATAAGCCTTGGGCTGCTAAAGATCTTGCTGCTACATGTATCACGCATGAATTTAACTCCCCAGCTATTTTGTAGAGGTTGGGAATCATTAATAATAGACCTTGAGAAGCTGTAAAAGTTGTGCTTAGAGAGCCTGTTTGTAAAGAGCCGTGTAACGCTCCTGCCGCTCCTCCTTCTGCTTGCATTTCTACTACTGAGGGGATAGTGCCCCACAAGTTTAGTCTTCCTTCTGAGGTCCAACTATCTGACCATTCTCCCATGGGTGAAGAAGGGGTGATAGGATAGATAGCGATTACTTCATTGAGTTTATAGGCCACTCTAGCTACGGCTTCGTTACCGTCTAAAGTGGTAAAGTTTTTAGTTTTCATAGTTATCAATTTTCCAGTCTTTAGGCTAGTTAATTATGTTTTGTTCTATTTATATTTGACTGGATTTAATCTCAAATTAACGCCATAAACATTACATTTTAAGGATTTTAAGATTTATTTAATTATTTTTGTGTTTTTTATCTCATACTAAATATCCCCAAGGGTTTTGATTAACTTTCAGCCTCTAGATATTGATTAATTTCTAGAGGCAGAAATATTTAAAGTTATACCTATTTCTTCTCTGCTCAATCCTAGGGCTTGTAGACGAGGTATAGCATCTCTGATTTTTTGTTCCGCCTGTTGTCTGGCTAATTCAGCTTGTTGTGCAACATTTAACCTTAACAAATCTAGCAATTACTCGCTCTTGTCAGTCAATAGTATAGCATCACTAGTTACAGTGAAGGTCTTTTTTCAAAACAGGCTATTTTACTCATATCTTGCACTCGGTATACCAATTTTTAAGCGCGATCGCATTAATTCTTTAACTCATTACTTATTACTTCAAGACTTCAACAATCATTATCTCAGATCTTGCATCTTTACCTAATGTTACTGGTGGTGGTTGAGTAATGAGTAATGAGTAATGAGTAATGAGTCAGTAGGTTGGGTTGAGGTCACGAAACCCAACAATTTAACTCCGTGGTCTCCAACTATTATATGTTGGGTTGCACGACCTTTAACCTCAAAGCCTACCTCCTCACTAAAGCTTATTTTTTCACCCGTACCTCATATCTTGCACCAGAACTTATGTACTAAATTAACCTCAGAAAAAGTTGATTTCTCTTTCGCCTAAGATCTGGCAAAGGTCAACCAATTTTTAAGCTTTGAGCATTAACTCTTTAACTCATTACTCATTACTTCAAGACTCATTACTCAACCACCACCAGTAACTTTTGATAAAGATGCAAGATCTGAGTTATGGTGCGTTACGGGCTGCGCCCTAACACACCCTACTAATGCTACTAATGCTGCTTCAAAACTTCTTTCACTTCAAGACTTCTTACTTCAAAACTTATTACTTCAAAACTCATTACTCAACTTCAACCAGTAACATTAGGTAAAGATGCTTTGGTCTGAAGTTTGAGCGATAAGAGTGCGAGATCCGCGCAAGCGGTGCGCCCCAGGCACAAAACTTTTCTATCTACTGCAATCAAATTAGGGCTAAAGCCCTACTACAAGCCTGAGATCGCCCGTAGGTTGGGTTGAGGCTACTCAACCCCGTCAATATAACCAGCTTCTTGTAAAGCGCGATCGCGTATCCTACAGGAATCACAAACACCACAGGGAATCTCACCACCTTGATAACAAGACCAGGTTTCAGAGATAGGTATTCCTAGAGACATGGCTTTTTTAACTATTTCTACTTTAGTATCTCTAACTAGGGGAGCAACTAAACGTGGTGCTTTCCCCTCTACCCCCACTTTTGAAGAAAGATTAGCCAGATTTTGATAAGCTTGAAGGTATTCTGGGCGACAGTCAGGATAATTAGAATAATCTACAGCATTGATACCAAGATAAATAGCTTCAGCATTCTTAGCTTCTGCTAAAGAAAGAGCGATGGCGATAAATACTGTATTTCTCCCGGGCACGTAACTCACCGGAATGATATCTGGTTGTAGTCCTGTATTAGGTAAATCAATACTAGTATCTGTCAAAGCCGAGCCACCCCATTGGGCTAAATTAATATCAACTGTATAATGTTCAGATATAGATAAAACTTCAGCAACCTTTTTAGCTGCTAGTAACTCGCGGTGATGGCGTTGTCCGTAGCGAAAAGACAAAGCAATTAACTGATAACCATCTTGAAGAGCGATTCCTGCTGTAGTTGCAGAATCTAAACCTCCTGAAAGTAAAACAACTGCCTTTCTCATAATTATATAGTTATTATTTAATTCCCATAAACTTGTGAGTTTGTAAACTGATGCGCCATTCTGGATGTTTCAACACATAATTATAGATAGTTTTATAACTTTTTTTACTATTCCATTCTGGTTGTAAATATTTAATCGCTTTCAAGGGGATTTTTGCCCCTTGGCTTTCTGCCCATTTTAAATCTTCTGTCTCAGCGATTACTACCTTCAATTCATTAACTTTAGGATAAATACTCTCTTCTGGGGGCAGATAGCGTTTAGGAGAAAAAGTAATCCAGTCAAAATTTCCACTCAGAGGATGGGCGCCGGAAGTTTCTAGATGAATGGGGTAATTTGCCTTGGCCAATTCTGTAGTTAAATCCTCCAGATTATGTACTAGAGGTTCTCCTCCGGTAACTATAACAATTGATGGTTTAGCTTCAACTATTTGTTTCAGGAGAGTCTGACAGGATAATTGAGGATGATTGGCTTGACTCCAGGATTCTTTTTGATCGCACCAAGGACAATGAACATCACAACCTGCTAACCTAATAAAAAAGGCATTAGTGCCACTCCAATAACCTTCGCCTTGGAGAGAATGAAAAGTTTCCACAATAGGATAAGTTTTTAAAAGGTTTTCCGTTGTCATTGCCATGGTATTAATTTTTTTCAATTGTAACTTAGCCTTACTAAATATTGAGTGAGAGTGAAGGCATCTACACCTAACTCTGTCCTTTCTTGAGCCGCAATTATACCCGCTTGAGAGTGCCACCAAGCTGCTACAGCTACCCTTGCTCCATAATGGTGATTATCGTTGCTTGGAGCGATTAAGCCTCCAATTAAGCCTGTTAAAACATCGCCGCTACCTCCTCTAGCTAGAGCAGGTGTACTCTTTGGTATAATCCAAACTTTACCCTTAGGAGTAGCTATTACAGTTCTAGTACCTTTTAACAAGACAATACTGTTACTAATTTGAGCTGCTTTAACGGATGCGGATATCCTATCTGCCATCGGGGAAGAAAGTTGAGGAAATAGGCGCTTAAATTCTCCGAGATGGGGTGTAAGTATGGTGGGTAACTGACGCTGCTGTATTTGGGGCATTAATTCTGCTTGATTGAGAATATTTAAAGCATCAGCATCGAGCACAAGAGGTATATTTAATTCAATTACTGATTTTACCACAGATTCTGCCTCTGTAGTCAACCCCGGCCCACAGGCTATAGCTTGATATTGCTCTAATTCTGTGGGGATTGACGCTATAGCACCGCTATTTGTTTCAGGACAAGCAATAATCAAAGCTTCTGGTAAATGACTTACCAATATTGGTTTCAATGATTCAGGCACTGCTATTGAAAGCATACCGACTCCACTTCCTCTAGCCCCCAATCCTGTCAAAATTGCTCCCCCTGCGTAACGGGCAGATCCACAAATAAGCAGTAAATGTCCCTGTTTATACTTATGGGTAACTAAGGGACGGGGTATCGGTAAAAATTCTCGGGCATTGGCTGGTGTAATCAGTCTTACTGGAGGTGTTTCTCCTAATATTTCCTGAATTATGGTTTCAGGAATGCCAAAATCAATTCTTTCTATTTCCCCTAAATATTCTAAGGCTAGATCTTGGTAACAAGCCTGTTTCCATAAACCTAAACACAGAGTATGAGTTGCCCTCACGGCGATTCCTAGGATTTCTCCGGTATCTGTGTGTATTCCTGAGGGTAAATCAATACTAACCACTGGTTTTTGTGCTTGATTTAATTCTTCTATTTCAGAGGCTAATTCCCCACTAATAGGACGAGTTAAGCCGAAGCCAAAGCAGCCATCTATTAGTAAATCACAATCTACTATTGATTCTACTTTTGCTTTTACTGTTAGTTTGAGGGCTGTTTTAGCGTATTCTAGATGTTTTTGGGTTAGTTCTTTAACTTTACTAAAGGGACAACAGAAGATGACTTGATAACCAGCTAAAGACAATTCTCTCCCTATTACCAAGGCATCTCCCCCATTGTGTCCTGGTCCTACGAGAATTCCGACTTTGGTAAAATTAGGTAGTGGATATAGGCTGGTTATTTTTTTTGCACTTAATAAAGCAGCTTTTTCCATCAAGGCGGCAATAGGCATACCATCCTCGAAGATACGCTCTTCTATTTGGCGCATTTGCGCTGCTGTTACTACTATTTGTTCCTTATCCACCATCACATATACCTCAAAGCCTAGATAAATTTTCAATCAATTTAACTTTAGTTTAATTTTTCCAGCCAACAAGCAATTTGCTGATTGACTATTTCTGGTTTTTCGTCGTGGGGACAATGGCCTGCTTTTGGGATGGTGTAAAATTCTGTATGGGCATCTGTTTGTGCCCTTTGCTGGTATATTTTCGCCCCCTTGATTGGTGTCCAGGGGTCTTCTTCTCCCCATAATACTAGTAAGGGTTGATTGATTTTTGGTAGTAAGTTTGTCGGCTTTGGACCTGCTGGAGCTTTTAAGACTGAGGCAAATACTTTTTGGGCTCCTTCTGCACAGGATGGTTGATAGAGTATATCTATTAATTCATCGGTAACGGCAGCGCGATCGCGATACACTTGATATAGGGTATTACGAATCCGTTTTTTCTGACGAATCCTCTCAAAGACAAATTTTCCTGTTACTGGTGATGTTACTAATTTAGTAAATGTCCCCATAATCATATTCAAAGGAAACCGCAATTCTTCAGGACGATGATTTAATCCTCCCGCACAATTAATTATTATTCCTCCTTTCGTTATGTCAGGATTTTCTGACATTAGCATCAGGGTTAATAGTCCCCCAATCGAGTTACCAACAAATACTGTAGGCTGTTGAATTTTGTCGCAGCAAAATTCATAAATCTGTTGCTGCCACAATTCTAAGTTATATTCTATGTTTGGTTTGTCTGATTGACCAAAACCTAGTAAATCTATCGCCCAAACACGATAACCTTGGGCGGCTAATACTGAGATATTTTTACGCCAATGTCCAATAGAAGCACCGAAGCCATGAATCATTAGTAGTGGTTGACCGCTTCCTGCTACTGTATAGGTGATGGAATGATTTCTCCATTCCCAGGTGAATTTTTCTAGGGTTTTTAGGGAGATGAGTTCACTAGTCATAGATTTTGTCTTTGATAATTTAGAATGTATTTATTTTAGGTTTATTTTTTTATGGTAACGTGGAATTGTATCAACCATTGTGGTGCTTGTTGTTATTTAAATCCAGCAGAACGTCCTGATTTAGATCAGTATTTATCTAATCAAGAATTACAGGAATATTTGAGTTTAGTTGGTGATGATGGTTGGTGTATTCATTTCGACCATCAACAACGCCAATGCCTTATTTACCATACTCGTCCTCGTTTTTGTCGAGTTCAACCGGACGTTTTTGCTGATTTATATGATGTGGATGAGGAAGATTTCGCCGATTTTGCTATTAGCTGTTGTCTTGAACAAATAGAAAGCATTTATGGTAGAAATAGTTCGGTAATGTCTCGTTATCTTAATTCTGTTGTTTTTAAATCTTACGATGAATTCTATTTTACCTGATCGACAAGCGGCCGGAAAACTTCTTGCCCTCAAATTAACTGATTATGCTAATTCTCCTGAGGCTGTTGTTGTTGCTTTACCTCGTGGTGGTGTTCCTGTAGCTTTTGAGATATCTCAGTCTCTCAATTTACCTTTAGATATTTGTTTAGTTCGTAAGTTGGGGGTGCCTAATCAGCCTGAATTGGCCATGGGAGCTATCGCTACTGGGGGTGTTCAAATTCTTAATCAGTCTGTGATTAATTCTTGTGGAGTTACTCCTGTTGCTCTTCAATCTGTTATTGACTCAGAAACTATTGAACTCCAAAGACGTCAACAGCTTTATCTAGGCGATCGCTCTCTTTATACACTTAATAACCAAACAGTTATTTTGGTAGATGATGGTATCGCCACAGGTTCTACTATTTTAGCTGCTCTTGAAGCTATAGAAGCACAAAACCCTCAAACAATAGTTGTCGCAGTCCCCGTGGTTACATCTAGAGTATATGAGCAACTTCTTGTTGACCCAGTTACCCAAATAGTTTACTTACTAAAACCTTGGGATTTGCAGTCTATTAGTAGTTACTATGAAAATTTTACTCAAGTTAGTGATGAGGAAGTTCGCTCTCTACTTAGTCTTGGCTAAAAAGATGAAAAGTGTACCGAAATATTTTTTATAGGCTACGCTAAAAAAATATAAATACGGTACAATAGATAAAGCAACTATTCAGTTTTTGATTCTTCCCATTATGATTAATGGTCGCAGAATTGAATGAGTCAATAAATGTATAACAATTTACTGAGATTGCATTTTTCAATTGCTATCATCACCGACTCTTATATTTTACTGTGGTCTAATCGACGTTTTTTCGACGTTTTTCAACGGCGATTTTATTAACTATTTTACTTCAACTATTTTACTTCACGGATAGTTCCTACAGGAACTCTTCTTGAACGTTGAGCTAGTAGTAACAACAAGTAAACAGCAGACAAATAGATTGATGCAAGAACTATGATAAAAACAGCCATCTTTCCCAAAGTTAATTATGTAAGGTTGACGTTAGTAAGGAGTTTAATTTTTTTATAAGGGTCAGCTAAAACTACACAGCCGCTGTCTCAGGATTGCGGGGAATTCTTGAAGCCAAGTGTTGTTTTTAACTGTTTTTCCCTTAACCAAATATGGTTAAGTATTAACGGAAATTAACTTTCTTGGGTTTAGGTCTCTCTAGTTGTTTTTTTTCCCGCTAAGGGTAATTATCAGCAACCTCTAGATTTTAAATCAAGGGGAAGCTCAAAATTGAAGTTCTCTTACTACAAAAACCAACTATCAATTGTAGTTCTACGCTTTAGTCAGTCTCTAACTAAAAGCTTAGGCTACAAAAAGGCAATAAAGCAGTTGAACCTAGGAGATGATGTATTCCTGAGGACTGGTATATGTTTTATTAATGTTTAGAACCCTTACTATTAAGATAACATAAAGTTGAAGATTTGCAAGAAAAAATTTAATAATTTACTAAATTGAAAAAATTTCTGTCATTTCTCAGGGAAGGTTAGCTTAAAATAAATTAAAGAATATGTAAACTTTCGTAACTATCTTCCCAGATTGGGTTAATCAATGATTTCAGTAACTTCTCTATTTGCGCCAGTTGATAAGGACTTAAACCTATTAACACAAAACCTCAAACAACTAATCAGTAGCCAGCATCCGATTTTAGAAGCGGCGGCAGAACATCTGTTTAGCGCAGGTGGTAAAAAATTAAGACCTGCGATAGTGTTATTAGTCGCTAGGGCAACTATGCTAGAAAAAGAAATAACACCGCGTCATAGACGCCTAGCAGAAATAACCGAGATGATTCACACGGCTAGTCTAGTTCACGATGATATTGTGGATGAGTCAGAATTGCGGCGGAATGTTCCGACAGTGAACAATATGTTCGGCAATAAAATTGCGGTGTTAGCAGGAGATTTTCTTTTTGCTCAATCTTCTTGGTATCTAGCAAATTTAGACAATTTAGAAGTAGTCAAACTACTTTCTGAAGTAATTCGAGATTTTGCCGAGGGAGAAATTCTCCAAGGAATTAATCGATTTGAAACAAGTTTATCGTTCGATGAATATATAAACAAGAGCTACTATAAAACAGCATCTCTGATTGCTAATAGTGCTAAATCTGCTTGTTTATTGAGCGAAACGTCAGAGGCAACTGCCAACCATCTCTATGCCTATGGTAGACATCTGGGTTTAGCATTTCAAATTGTCGATGATATTCTCGACTTTACAACTTCTACAGAAGTACTAGGAAAACCTGCCGGATCTGATTTAGCCTCAGGAAATTTAACAGCGCCTGTACTGTATGCGATGGAAGAAGAACCAGAGTTATTAGTATTAATTGAGCGAGAATTTGAGGAACCCGAGGATATTCAAACGGCCTTAGAATTAGTCAAAAAAAGTGGAGGAATTGAGAGGGCGAAGAATTTAGCAAAAGAACAAGCTAATTTAGCTTTGCAGCATTTAGATTGCTTAGAAAACTCGGAATCATGTCAATCATTACGAGAATTACCGGATTATGTAATTACTCGTGTACGTTAAGGACAAAAAATAAATTATAACCAATCAATTTGTTTAGCTATTTCCGGTAATTCGGCTTGTTTTTGTCCGAGAGAACGTGCCCGAAAACCAACTAAACCGATTGGTGTTTTTAACAAATCAATTGGCTCATTTTCCCCTTTGAGTAATTTAATTGTAGTTATTGGCAACTCTTTTAATAACCATCTACTGATCCGATAAATTCCTTGAGAAATAGTAAACTCTGGCCCTAATGAAACACCATATAGCTCATGTAAATAACGATTAGAACGACCATAACGTTGCCATTGCTTCTGGAAATCAACAAGATTACCACGGTGGCGATGAAAAACTAAAGCCTTGGGAGCAAATTTAAGCTGCCAATCGCTTTGTTGTTGAATTCTCCAACAAATATCAGCATCACCACCAGAAGTTAAATAGGGACGAAATAGACCTACTTGGCTAAATGCTATTTTTCTGATTGCTAAATTAGCCGTTTGACCATAGGGGAGAAAATCATGTTCTACTAACCATTTTTGGGACATCATACCCACATTAGCAGCATATTTTTCTAACCAAGTTTCACCAGGTAAAGCCGCAATTTCCCCGGCAACAATCCCGATGTTTTCTTCAGTAAAAGGCTTAACTAATTCTACCAACCAATTAGCATCAGGACGGCAATCAGCATCAGTGAAAGCAATAATTTCCCCTGTAGAGACCCGAAGCCCTGTATTACGAGCAGCATAGGCACTTTGAATCTTATCTTCTTGAAGATAACGAAGATTTATTTGTGGATAATTATTAGTAATAGCTGCTTGTAATAGTTCTGGGGTGCGATCGCTACTACGATTATCAACTAGAAGATACTCTACTTTTTGCGGGGGGTAGATTTGGGCCACAAGAGAAGCAATTAATCCAGGGATATCTGCCTCGCCATTATAAATAGGAATAATTACCGAAATAAAAGGATAAAATAATGATTCTATAGACATGATTAATCAACAGACTGCCAATAAAGATTATAGTCTTATTTCACCATCATTTTCTCTTCTGAGTTTACAGGAAATTAACCTAAAAAAGCACCAAAGCTGGGAAGCTTTGGTGCAAAAAGACAAATAAAAGCCCTGAGATTTTCGATGTTGAGGATTGTTTCGCCTCTATCTTGAGATTCTGTTTGATTGTCAGGTTGGAAATTATTGGTTGAATAAGTCATAGTAAATTGATTCCTAGAGAAAAGTTAGTAAATACTTTTGCGAGGGGCAAAGCGTGCGACAACACGAGCTATAACCACTAAAAACACTAAAATTAGAGATGCAGCCCAAGCTAATTCATTCTGAGCTTGATAAGGTACAGTGGCAAAGTTGTAGACTAAAATAGAAAGGGAAAAATCTAAATCATTATTATTTCCAATCACCAAGGTTACAGCCATTGTTTCCCCCAAAGCACGACCTAAAGCCAGCATGATACCTCCCACAATTCCAGAAAAAGCGGCAGGAACTAAAATACTGAAAATTGTTTGCCAACGGGTTGAACCGACACCGTATGACCCTAAACGTAATTCCCCGGGTAAATAAGCTAGGGAATCTCTAGCAATAGTAGTCATAATCGGTAAAATCATAATTGCCAGAATAATCCCGGCAGGAAACATTCCTGGTCCTAAATAAGAAGTGGAAAATAGAGGCATCCATCCCAAATTATTATGCAACCACGAGCCAATTGGTTTGAGAAAAGGAATTAAAATATAAATCTCCCATAATCCATAAACTACGCTAGGAATAGCTGCCAATAATTCCACTAAAAAAGTTAACGTGCTACGAATGGAAATTCTAACTTACAAGTATTTAAAACTTTTTTTTAGCATAATGTGTACTAAAAAACATAAATATATTTGTTGACTGAGGGAAACTTCAGAGGCGATCGCCAACCATCTCTATGCCGATGGCCAGGGCTGTTTCGTTCTAAAATTTTTCGTAAGCTAGAAGCTAGACACCACAAAAGTTGACGCTCTTTTTAGCTATTATTAGAAAAAAGGTGATTTATTATTAGCAAAAAATCCCTTCTCCCTGCTCCCTGCTCCCGTGCTCCGGTGCTCCTCCTCACCATTTTCTTTGTCAAGAACGAAACAGCCCTGATGCCGATAGCAGGGCTGTTTCATTCATTTTTTTATTTCAAAATGTAACGTTTAAACAGTAGGCTTTTTACTATGTTTTTTAAAAGAAAAATAAATCCGAGATTTATTATTAGTAAAAAATCCCCTCTCCCTGCTCCGGTGCCCCCGTGCTCCGGTGCTCCTCCTCACCATTTTCTTTGTCAAGAACGAAACAGCCCTGATGCCGATGGTAGACATCTGGTGTTTAGCATTTCCCCTGAATAATATTTACTTTTATGTCAATTTGATTAGAGTTTAAAAGAGTCTTAAAAAGTGTATTTTTCCCTAGCTAAAAATTTTTATAGCATTTTTCGGACTCATGAGGTTGTACCTAACTCTCGGAGCCTCTCGGAGCCTCAAAAGGATAACCTCTGTACCTCACCAGTATGAGAATTGCTATATATGGTTTCTGAATTTGTTATTATTGTACATGGGTTAAATAATTTTACACAAGTAAGGATAAAACAACATGGCAGTAACATTCGGCACCTTTGGTCCTGATACCATATCAGGTAATAATCTTGAAGATGATATTATATATGGTCTTCAAGATAACGATTCACTTTCTGGATTAGACGGAAATGATAAACTTTATGGACAAGACGGTTCAGATACTTTGTCTGGTGGTAGTGGATTAGATACTCTCATCGGTAACGACGGGAATGATTCATTACTAGGTGGAGATGACAATGATCAACTGTTGGCCGGTTTTGGCAACGACACTCTAGAGGGGGGTTTTGGCGATGATGAGCTAAACGGAAGCAGCGATTCAGATACTATTTTTGGTGACCAAGGAAATGACACCCTTTTTGGAGGAGGAGGAGATGACGTTTTAGATGGAGGCGCCGATAACGATGATTTATTCCCTAGTAGAGGTGTAGATACAATTACTGGTGGCAGTGGGTCAGATAATTTTTTCCTGTTCGATAAAATTGCGGTTTTTTTCCCAGGCACTACTGATACTTTTCACACTATAGACCCCAACTTCAACGCCGATACAATCACTGATTTTGATTCTGTTGAACAAGATAAGTTGGTAATTTCCCAAAGTGTTTTATTAAATGTTACCGACAATGACACCCCTGGAGTATTAGATGCTAGTAGTTTCACCCTGGTAAGTAATCTAGGTGATGCTGAATCAGCTCCTACAGCAATAGTTTTAAATACATCTAGCTCAATTTTGTACTACAATGAGAATTTAACCGACCCAGGTTTTGGTGATGGTGGTGAACTAGTAACTCTTACTGGAGTTACTAGTTTAGCAAATACAGATATTCTAGTAGAAGAGGAAACACTTCCTGGCGGCACACTAATAGGTAGCGATTTTGTTAATGACACAATCGTAGGTAATGCGAGCGACAATTTGATTATCGGAAGAGATGGAAACGATAGTCTGGTTGGAAATGGCGGTAACGATACATTAAATGGATCGTTTGGTCAAGATACCATACAAGGGAACAATGGTAATGATTTAATTTTAGGAGGAATAGGAGACGATAACCTAGACGGTGTAAACGACAATGACACCATTAATGGAGAATCAGGTAATGATACAATTAGAGGTGGATTGGGAGATGATGATCTAAGAGGTGCCCAAGGTAACGATTCAATATTGGGAGCAGACGGGAATGACACCATAGCAGGTGGCAGTGGCTCTGATACCATTCGCGCTCAAACAGGCTCTGATCTTTTATTGGGAGGCGAACAAGATGACCTCCTTATAGCCAACCAAAACCGTGACACACTAGCTGGTGAACAAGGAAATGATACCTTAGTTGGTGGCCCTGACGATGATGTCTTTTTAATATCAGGGTCTAGAGGAATTAACCCCCCCTTCGTTCAAGCTGATATAGGAAATGATACAATCACTGACTTTGAGCCCGGCATTGATACAATTGCTTTGCTGAGTAAGACTTTTACGTTGATAACTAAAAATAATATCAACACAGAATTTATTACTTCTAGCACACCAGACATTGAAAATGAACTGATAGTTTATTCTTCTGGAGCATTATTCTACAATGAAAATGGTAGCGATCCTGGATTTGGTGATGGTGGTCAATTTGCTACATTAAGCGGAGCCCCTGTTATTTCAGCTTCTGACTTCACTGTGAGTTTCTTTAGAGATGGTAGAGACGTCGTCTAATACTTATAACTAAACTTGGAAAGAAAAAGTAGACATCGAAAGTAATTATTTGAATGTCTACTTTTTTTTCTTAATAAATTTTCAAGTATAGCAGTCCCTATGACTGCTATATATAGCAAGCTCGCAAATAGATGTTTACAGTTATCATGAAAAGCCCCCCTTTGTTAAGCTCATATCTTCCACCAGAACTTATGTACTAATTTTTTAGGAAAAATGTTCTTTATGGTTAATTCTCTATAATCTTTGTCTCCTAGAGGTTTAACATCAATTCTCTTACTCATTACTCCTTACTCCTTACTCATTACTCAACCCCAACCAGTAGCTTTTGCTAAAGGTGGAAGATCTGATTTAAGGGGGGAAGGGGGGATCTGTAAATATAAATATTGTTAACACTACAACGCTCATTGCTATAATTGGCGTAAGTATAATAAATAAAAAAGTGTTCCTTTGAAAAAAAGCCTCAGAAAATTACTATTTATTCTCAAAATCATAGTACATTCTCCTTTGTTACTTTTATTTTACTTCACTAATCAGCAAGATTTGATTACTGCTGATGTTAAGAGATGGGTAGAATGTTTATCATGGCCGAATCGTTCTCTGTCAGTACAATTGCTATCTTTGTTGGCAGAGGCTAAAGAGTTTAGAAATATATACTATCATCGTCTCAATCAAGGCAATTTGAGCAGTAAATTACTTATGTATCTGCTCAAAATAGTTTATCAACCATGTCCCTATTTTTTTCTAGATTTATCTTGTAAAATTGGCCCTGGCTTATTTATTCAACATGGTTTTAGTACTATAGTTATGGCGGATTTAGGTGCTAATTGTTGGATTAATCAACAAGTGACTATTGGTTATAAAGATAAAACCGGGCGTCCCCAAATAGGAGACAATGTGAGAATTACCGCTGGAGCTAAAGTACTAGGAAACATTAGTATAGGAAACAATGTTACAGTAGGTGCTAATGCGGTAGTAGTCAAAGATGTACCAGCTAATTGTGTAGTAGTGGGAGTGCCTGCTTACATCATCAAAAGAGATGGTGTGAGTGTACAGGAAAAATTGTAATTTATAAACATTTTATAAACGTTGAGAAAGAATGAAATTGGCGATCGCCAAGTCTACAGGGGTAGTAACTTTGAGATTAGTTTCTTCCCCAGGAACAATTTTGACGGGAATTTTACACCTTTCCAACAAAGCAGCATCATCGGTAACTTCCCACCCCTTCTCATAGCCTTGTTGGTGACATTTTTTCAGTAATTCTACATCAAATCCTTGGGGAGTTTGTGCGGCCCACAATTGACGCCTATCAGGAGTAGCCTCGATAAATTTTTGTTGATTGACAACTTTGATGGTATCTTTAACAGGAATCGCGGCAATTAAACCTTGGCAGGTGTATAAAGCTGAGGCACAATTATTAAATAGTTCTGGAGTCACTAGACAACGGGCTCCATCATGAATTAATACTCTTTTAGCATCGGGAGGGAGATTTTGTAGACCATTATATACAGAAGCCTGGCGCGTATCTCCTCCCAAAATTAACTCTACTGGTTTAGTAATACCAAACTGAGTAAGAATATTTTTAAATTCTCCAAAATCATAATCTTGACCGATAATACCAATCCAATCAATACTAGAAGCAGATTGAGCGGCCAAGAGAGTCCAAGCTAAAATTGGTTTATCTTTAAGTTGTAATAGTAGTTTATTGCGATCGCTGCCCATACGTCGCCCTGAACCTGCGGCAGGAATTAATAAATACATACTCTACCTGTGAAAATATTTTGATCATTACTCTATCATTTTCTAGTGCGATCGCACTAGAGAGAAAGATCTTCTTTTGGAGGATGCCATCCTCCTTTTTGCCACAATCTTCGGGATCTTTGTATAAAATGATCATGACGACGTTCATCATTGAGATCTAAGCGATGAATTTTTCTGACCGCGTCTGGGCGATAGATGACAGCTAAATTAGTACAAGAGTACTCGTGCTTTGCTCTCAGTAAAATATTAGTCTATCATTTTCCACAGAGGTAAAAATTGCTATAAAATTGAGCTCATAGTAATCAATAAGGTTGATAATATACGAAGATGAGAATACTTAATCTTATTCCAGGGGGGATTGGCGACCAAATCCTGTTTTTCCCCACTCTCAAAGATCTCAAGACCCAATATCCCCAAGCTTTAATTGATGTAATTGTTGAACCTCGTTCTAAAAGCGCCTATCGTCTTTGTCGAGATGTTCATGAAGTCTTAATATTTGACTATAAAGACCGTAATAGCTTAGCTGATTATCTCAATCTTCTGGGGATTATACGCGATCGCGAATACGATTTAGCCTTAACTTTGGGACAACGTTGGACCGTAGGCTTTTTACTCTGGTTAAATGGTATTCCTCAAAGAATTGGTTATCAAAGTCCCAACTCTCGTTTTCTCTCTCATTCTGTGCCTTTGAAACAAGAACAGTATGCGGCTTATATGTACCATGACTTGCTCCAAGGATTGGGTATTAATAAACCCTGTCCTGAATTAAGTATAGATATACCCCCCAAAGATTTTGATTGGGCAGAAGCCGAAAAACAACGACTCGATATACAAACAGATAATTATATTGTGATTCATGGTGGTTCCAGTCAACTAGCCCAGAAAAAAGGAATAGATAAAATTTATCCAGTATCAAAATGGCAAATCATTGTTACAGATATCCAAAATAAACAGCCAGATACACCAATAGTATTATTAGAAGGACCTGAAGATAGTGAATGGGTTCAGAAAATGCAGCAAAGCTGTAGCAATCTCAAGGTAACAAAACCAACAGATGTAGGGAAATTAGCAGCAATAATTAAAAGCGCACGTCTACTAATATGTACAGATAGTGCCCCTATGCACATAGCTATAGCCTTGAAAACTAAAACAGTAGCTTTGTTTGGTCCAACTCAAGCAAGTAAGTTGATACCACCAGACAATGAATATGTTGTGGCAGTAGAATCACCAACACAGGAAATCTCTGATATTGTTCCCGAAAATATACTAGGACAGATTCGGAATGTCTAGACCTGGGGTATTTTTTGATAGAGATGGTGTGCTCAATGTTGAAAAAGGCTATCTCTATTCCTGTGACGATTTAACCTTAATTCCAGGTGCTGCCACTGCTATACATCAACTCAATCAGAAACAAATTTTTTGTTGTCTAATTTCTAATCAGTCAGGCCCTGCTCGTAATTACTACAGCATTAATCATGTTGAAGCATTAAACGAGCGTTTGCGCCAGCTTTTGTGGTTAGAAGGTGAAGCCAAACTTGATGCCTATTACTATTGTCCCTATCTAAGTCCGAATAGTGGAGGGGTTAATCAAGAATATGCCGCTTGGAGTAGTTGGCGTAAGCCAAACACAGGGATGCTAGTCAATGCCGCTTGGCATCACGATTTAGATTTAAAAAAAAGCTTTGTCATCGGTGATAAAGCAACCGATATAGATTTAGGTCACAATGTTGGCGCTAAAAGTATCCTTGTGAAAACTGGTTATGGAGAAAGAGTAATAGAAAATAAATATCAGCATCCCGTTACTCCTGATCATATAGCAACAGACGTTGCCTCCGCCATTACCTGGATTTTAGAAAAGATTCATTAAATTAGAACCCCTAGGTAGTAACACTTATAAAACTGCCACGATTCTAACTCCACCGAGGAATAAGATCCTAGATATTAGGATATACGAGGAGCTATTTGAGTTAAAACGCTTAGAGTCTAGAGACCCCTGAGACATCTAAGCGCTTTTTTTTATGAGCAAATTCACACCTAAATTTAACAATAGTGTTAGACTAAATTAAGAAATGTTGTGCGTTGTAAATCAATATGACTAACACCCCAGTATCGCGTATTCGTAACTTCTCTATTATTGCCCATATTGACCACGGCAAGTCAACTCTTGCTGACCGTATGTTACAAATTACGGAAACAGTAGAGCAGCGCCAGATGAAGGCCCAATTTCTAGACAATATGGATTTAGAAAGAGAAAGGGGAATAACAATTAAGCTGCAAGCAGCACGCATGAATTATAAAGATACGAATGGAGAAGACTATGTACTTAATCTTATCGACACACCAGGTCACGTAGACTTCTCCTATGAGGTTTCTCGCTCCCTGGCCGCCTGTGAAGGTGCTTTACTAGTAGTAGATGCTTCCCAAGGAGTAGAAGCCCAAACTATGGCTAATGTGTATTTAGCCTTAGAAAATGATTTAGAAATAATTCCAGTTTTAAATAAAATAGATTTACCCAGCGCCGAACCAGAAAGAGTTACTCAGGAAATAGAAGAAATATTAGGACTCGATTGTAGTAACATAATTAAAGCATCTGCTAAAGCAGGTATTGGGGTTAAAGAAATACTAGAGTCAATTGTACATCTAGTACCACCTCCAAAAGATACAATCGAAGAACCCCTGAGGGCACTAATTTTTGATAGTTACTATGACCCCTATCGCGGTGTAATTGTCTATTTTAGAGTTATGGATGGTAGGGTGAAAAAAGGCGATACTGTACGCCTAATGGCTTCTAAAAAAGAATACCAAATTGATGAGCTTGGAGTACTATCACCCCATCAAATCCCAGTAGAAGAGTTACACGCGGGGGAAGTGGGTTATTTCTCAGCTTCAATTAAAATGGTAGAAGATGCCCGGGTAGGAGATACAATAACCTTAGTTAAAGAACCAGCAGCAAAACCTTTACCAGGTTATACGGAAGCTAAACCTATGGTCTTTTGTGGTCTCTTCCCCACAGATTCTGACCAATACGAAGACTTTCGAGATGCTTTAGAAAAACTAAAACTCAATGACGCGGCCTTAAATTACGAACCAGAAACATCTTCAGCGATGGGTTTTGGCTTCCGTTGCGGCTTTCTGGGATTGTTACACATGGAGATAGTCCAAGAAAGGCTTGAGAGAGAGTATGACCTGGATTTAATTACCACAGCGCCATCAGTTGTTTATCGCGTTACCACCTCAGAGGGTGAGGTATTAGAAATAGATAACCCAAGTCAACTACCTCCTCCTCAAAAAAGAGAAAAAATTGAAGAACCCTATATTCAGTTAGAGATTATTACCGCAGAAACCTATGTGGGTTCTCTGATGGAGTTGTGTCAAACTAGACGGGGTATCTTTAAAGATATGAGATACTTTACGCCTACACGTACTAATCTGATTTACGAGTTACCCCTAGCAGAAGTAATTACTGACTTTTTTGACCAGTTAAAATCCCGCTCTCGTGGTTATGCTAGTATGGAGTATCAACTAATTGGTTATCGCCCCAACGCCTTAGTTAAGCTAGATATCATGGTTAACGGTGATAGTGTAGACTCTTTAGCTATGATTGTCCATCAAGATAAGGCTTACAATGTTGGTCGCGCCTTGACGGAAAAACTCAAAGAGTTAATTCCTCGTCATCAATTTAAAATTCCTATTCAAGCGGCAATTGGTTCAAGGATTATCGCTAGTGAACATATACCGGCACTCCGTAAAGATGTTTTAGCCAAGTGTTACGGTGGTGATATTAGTCGTAAGAAAAAATTACTCCAAAAACAAGCTAAGGGTAAAAAACGTATGAAATCAATTGGTACTGTAGATGTACCTCAAGAAGCCTTCATGGCGGTATTGCGTCTAACTAATTAAGTTCTAATTAGGTTAAGCAGAAGCAGTTATTTAATTGCTTCTGCCTGTTTTAAGGCGATAATGACAGTGGTTAGCCAGATTAATCCTATCACTACTCCAAGTATCACATCAGTGGGCCAGTGAGCACCTAATACCAATCGAGAACTTACAATTAAACTTTCTCTAGTGGTTAAAAGGATTTGTGCCCCTCAGGCGATCGCCAAAAAAGTAAGTATAAATACTTAAAAAAACTCATTACTCATTACTCATTATTCATCCACGTGTAACATTAGGTAAAGATGCTTTGGTCTGAGTCACCCCGTCAGGTTTGTAACTCTTCGTCAATCACGTTAATATTAGTTAAGATTAGTAAAGTAATATTATTTTACTAGTAATATGAAGGGAAATGATCTTACCCAGAATAATCGAATTATAGATATTGCTCAACCCATTGTCCACACAAAATACGGAGAACTCAAACAAGAAAAAATCGTTTCTCCTTTGTAGCAACAAGAATTATTAATTGCGGTGTACAAAAGATGAACAATAAACTACCTCGTTGGATATTACTAAGTTTAATTACTTTTAGCCTAATTATTGGGTTTAATCAAACCACTCTGGCCCAATTTCCTCTACCATCTACTTCTTCTAACTTAGAAACGAAAAACTCTCCCTGGTGGGATTTAAACCGAAGTTTCCCTTGCGGCAGACATTGGTGTAGTGAAGTCCACTTATTTGGTTATGGCAACTCATCAGGAGAATTAATCGTGGCTAGAGAAACAGAGATAAATTCTCAAAATATAAGTAGAATAGAAGTAGAATCTAGAGCTAAATTAATACAAAAAAACTTTCAAGAACAATTAAAAGCCATAATTGACTCTCAATCTTTATCTGCTTTAAAAATATATAAGGATTGGAGATTTTGGTCAATATTTAACGTTAATAAACCACTACATCTTCTAACTCCTCAAGTAGAAGTAGGGACTAAAAATCAGCAAACTGTTGTCTTTTTACCAGCTCAACCTAAGTTAGGTATTTCCCAAGAAGATATAGTTACTGTCACGGAAATAGATGCTAAAGCTAATGTTAAATCTGTAGAAGAATTAGCAAGTAGTTGGCAAAAAACTATTGAGATTAGTTTTAGTAATGCTTTGTGGGGTCATAGTTTTAATGCTGATTATCCCGGCATACGTATTGTTATAGTGATAATTATCATGATTTTCGCTTTATTCTTAATTGGCTTAATTCAATTACTTAGTAATTTTCTCAAAGCCGGAAGAAGAAAACTTAAAACATTGCAAAAAAAACTAATTGAATTATTAGTAGCTCAACAATCACAGCAAGAATCTTATTCTCCTCAAAATCAACCTCAGGAGTCTTTAGAAGCAGAAAACACAGCCGACAGTCACAATAAATCCCCAAATAATCATAAATCTAGTAGTTTTATCGAAAAAATAGCTGAAGGGATAAATAATTTTTATCTAGAAAAATTAATTTCATCTTCTTTATCTGATTTGAAAAAACAAACTATCATTTCTCTACAAATCGATATCATTAACCTCATTATACGTCTGTGTTTTTGGGGACAAATATTTATTACTTTATACAGCTTATCTATCATTACTATAGTTTTTCGGCCTACACGTTTTCTTTCTTCACTCAGACCAAAGCAAAATCTTCGGCGAAAGAGAAATGAACTTTTTCTGAGGTTAATTTAGTACATAAGTACTGGTGCTTTGATATGAGTTCAGATATTTTTAATCAAAATCACAATTGAGATAACTAGTTGTTAGGGAACGCCAAAAAATGTAAATAAATGTTAAGAGAATGAGAATAAGCATAAATGTAAAAATCAGGCATTTATGAAGTTATTAAACTATTTTCAACTAATTTAGCCCAAATTATGCTATTGATAATTCAGGTCTATTAATCTGAAGATCTGTGAAGATCAAAAAACTGCTATTTGAGGAGGAATATGAAAAAGCGACTTATTTGGGTGATTGCTGCTGTAGTATTTTTCGTATGTCAATTGCCTAACTCAGCCCAGGCAATAGAATTAAGTGAAGAAATTCGTACAGTGAAACTAAATCCAGAAGGAGAACAAGTAGTTCTCAGTCTTCAAGAATTAGAACAGGGAAAAAGAATATTTTACGATTCTTGTTCTCAATGCCACTTGGGAGGAAGAACCAAAACTAACCCAAACGTAACCTTGAAGGCAAGTGATTTAGAAGGTGCTTATCCTCCTAGAGATAATATAGTTGCTCTAGTGGATTACTTAAAGTACCCAATGACCTATGATGGAGAAGAAGAAATTACCCTTTTCCACCCCAATACTGAAAGAAGTGATATCTACAGTGAGATGAGAAATTACAACGAAGATGATCTAGCGGCAGTATCGGGATATATTTTGGTTCAACCTAGAGTTCGTGAAAGCTGGGGACGTGGTAAAGTATACGACTAAGCCTAGACATGAGCTAGACAAACCAAGAACATGGTTATCAAGGAAGTGAGTTAGCCTAGGACAATAGCTAAAATAAAGTTATTGTGGTTAGGTAAACATAATATAATGCGAATGAAGAGGCTAGATGTGGATCAGGGAAGAAAAGAGCTCACAGGAGTGATAATTTTAACGACTCGTGTAATTAAAGTTTTTTTCTCAAGATTCTTCTGATATCTCATCAGCTACTTCATTCGCACTCCCAAACTTAAATTTTGCTTTAGTACTTTTGTGCTAATGAATCAGGAGTAAAAGTGGGCGATCGCTAAAACTGAAAAAATCGGCCCCAACAATCAGTTATCTAGATGATTAAAACAATAAATGCAGTTTGATAAAATTTTAATTGCTAATCGCGGCGAAATCGCCCTGCGAATTATCCATAGTTGTGAAGAAATGGGAATTCCCACTGTAGCAGTGCATTCCACCATAGATTGCCATGCTCTTCACGTACAACTAGCCGCCGAAAGTGTTTGTATTGGACCACCTATTTCTAGCAAAAGTTATTTAAATATTCCCAATATTATTGCCGCAGCTTTAACCAGAAATGCCACGGCTATTCATCCAGGATACGGATTTTTAGCAGAAAACCCTCGTTTTGCTGAAATTTGCGCAGATCATCAACTAATTTTTATTGGTCCTACTCCAGAAGCGATTAGGGCAATGGGAGACAAATCCACTGCCAAAAAAACCATGGCAAAAGCAGGAGTACCCACAGTTCCTGGTAGCCAAGGATTACTAGCAGACGAACAACAAGCCCTAAAAACTGCTCGGAAAATTGGCTATCCAGTAATTATTAAAGCTACAGCAGGGGGTGGAGGTAGAGGTATGCGTCTAGTACGTAGCGAAAATGACCTAGTACGTATGTTTCAAGCCGCCCAAGGGGAAGCTGAAGCAGCCTTTGGTAACTCTGGTGTTTATATAGAAAAATTTATTGAATGTCCCCGACATATAGAATTTCAAATATTAGCCGATAGCTATGGTAATGTAATTCATCTAGGAGAAAGAGACTGTTCAATCCAAAGACGCCACCAGAAACTACTAGAAGAGGCCCCTAGTGCCTTTTTAAACCCTCAATTAAGACAGAAAATGGGAGATGCCGCAGTAATGGCCGCTAAGTCAATTAATTATGTGGGCGCGGGGACAGTAGAATTTTTAGTAGATAAGTCAGGAAATTTCTACTTTATGGAAATGAATACTCGTATCCAAGTAGAACACCCTGTAACAGAAATGATTACGGGTATAGACTTAATCGCTGAACAAATTCGTATTGCCCAAGGAGAAAAATTAAGCCTCACTCAAAAGGAAGTAAATCTTCGTGGACACGCCATTGAATGCCGCATTAATGCCGAAGACCCTGATCATGATTTTCGTCCTAATCCTGGCAGAATTAGCGCTTATCTGCCTCCAGGAGGCCCAGGGGTGCGGATGGATTCTCACGTCTATACAGATTACGAAATTTCCCCCTATTATGATTCTTTGATTGGTAAATTGATAGTTTGGGCACCCAATCGCCAAGCTGCTATTAACAGGATGCAAAGAGCTTTGAGAGAATGTGCTATTACTGGAGTGCCTACTACCATCGGCTTCCATCAAAAAATACTACAAACCCCCGCTTTTATCTCAGGAAATGTTTATACTAATTTTATTGCTGAACATTTATCTAGCTGAGTTTTTTTAATGGCCTTACCTCAGATCTTGCATCTTTACCCAAAGTTACTGGTTGTGGTTGAGTAATGAGTAATGAGTAATAAGTAATGAGTAATGAGTAATAAGTAATGAGTTTTGAAGTAAGGAGTAATGAGTAATATAAAGTCCGTTTAATCAGTTATATTATGAGATATTGATGCAAATACTTAAAAACCATATTTCTCCCCCTCTCCCCCTCTCCCTTCTCCCCCTCTCCCCCTCTCCCTTCTCCCCCTCTCCCTTCTCCCCTTCTCCCCCTCTCCCTTCTCCCCCTCTCCCTTCTCCCCCTCTCCCCCTCTCCCCCTCTCCCTTCTCCCCCTCTCCCTTCTCCCCCTCTCCCTTCTCCCCCTCTCCCTTCTCCCCCTCTCCCTTCTCCCCCTCTCCCTTCTCCCCCTC
>NZ_JALKVM010000400.1:0-1006 GCF_057440575.1 Johannesbaptistia floridana | reverse complement strand
TAGTCACCAGTCTCAACAGTGTAAGACACTACGCCAGTCGCCGCCAGCTCGGAAGACTTAACCGTGATGTGGTTGTAGCCTTTAGAGCCGTCGTGGCGGTACAGCTTCAGCACCTTGCCGGTTACGTCGCTGATAGTGACCGTCGCTTGTGCTGCCTCTGGCAGGTTGAAGCCGATCACCGTCTCGCCCTTGAATGGGTTCGGCTGGTTCTGGTACAGCTCAAAGCCTGCGCCTGCTACAGTACCGTTGCTGAACTCGATCGCTACGTCCTGGAAGCTGCCGTCTTTGCCGTAAGCTTCTGCTTTCGTAACTGCTGAGCTTACGCCCAGTACTTCGCTCAGCATCACGTCGCTGTTTGCGCGCAATACCAGGGTGAACAGCTCTGCATCAGATGCTTCGCCGTTCCAGCTTGTAGTGATCATGCCTTCGCCCAGGTAAGACAGGCCGAAGTTGTCTTCAGTCGCTACACCGCTTACGATGTCTACCAGCTCTACGCTGCTGCTCAGCGTCAGTGTCGCCTGGTAGCCCTCGATGCGTGCCAGCTCAGCAGCTGTGAAGCTTACGCGGTACTCGTTGCCCGCCTTCAGCTCCTGCTCGTCTGTCTGCAGCGCGAAAGCGCCTTCGTAGCTGCGCTCGTCAACTACTGCAAAGCTGTTCGCTTCCGCATCTCCGTTCACATCACCAATCTTCACCGCTACGAAGTCCGCATCTGTGATGCTGGTCGCAGGCAGGTCGTTGATGTTGATCACTTCTGGGAACTGCTCTGCCCATGGGTTAGATGGGTCTGGGAAGACGTAAGCTTCCTCTACAAAGCGCCAGCTTGTGTTGTTAGAGAACTCTGTATCGATAGACAGGATCAGCTTGCGCAGCTGGATCAGGTCCAGCGTCGTGATAGAGCCAGAGTTGTTAACGTCCGCTGCGATGCGCTGGTATGGCGTGCTCAGCGGGCCAACGCCCAGGATGTGCTTGCTGATCAGTACCAGGTCGAACGTAGACACACCGTTGA
>NZ_JALKVM010000399.1:0-5724 GCF_057440575.1 Johannesbaptistia floridana | reverse complement strand
AGTTGTAGTTGTAGGGTGTGTTAGGGCGAAGCCCGTAACGCACCAAATTATGTCATGATTTCCTGATAAGACTCATATCTTGCACTCCTAAAAAAGTACTAAATAGGCCAACAGGTGAAAATCAATTTTTAAGTGGTTAGTATCAATTCTTTTACTCATTACTTCAAGACTTCAAGACTTCAAGACTTCAAGACTTCAAGACTCAACCACCACAAGTAAATGAGTGATAAAGATGCAAGATCTGATAAGATCAAGTCTGTTGAATTAGAGTTAGATTGTTGGGTGTAGTCACCAAGGGCCCAACCTACAGGCTGAGTTAAAGGTCGTGCAACCCAACAGATAACAGGATTAAGCTAACATTTTCTCAGGGAAATATTTTTTCAGCTTATTAAGTTTGGGGGGGATGGAAAACAAACAATAGGGTTGATAGGGATTGTTATTGAAGTAATTTTGATGATAATCTTCAGCCGGGTAATAGTCAGTAAGTTGAGTCAACTCAGTAACAATTGGTCCGTTAAAGGTTTTATTTGCTTCTAATTTTTGCATTACCTGTTCTGCGGTTTCTTTTTGTTCTGGAGTTGACCACAGAATAATTGAGCGATACTGGGTCCCCACATCATTACCCTGTCTATTAAGAGTAGTGGGGTCGTGGCTGACTACAAAAAAGATTTCTAAAATCTCCTCTCTGGATATAGTTTGAGGGTCAAAAGTTACTTTAACTACCTCAGCATGTCCAGTCTTTCCAGAACAAACTGACTGATAATTGGGATTTTTGGAGTCTCCTCCAGCATAACCAGACTCAACCTTGGTTACTCCTTGGACATTTTGGAAGACTGATTCGACACACCAGAAGCAGCCACCACCTAAAACTATTGTTTCTGTCATAAACTTAAATACTCCTATGATTTAAATTGCTTTTCTACTAAACTTACTAAGGTTTCTCGCGGGAAGAAACGAGGTAAATTGACGATAACTTGATTGCCTAAGCCACCTGTTACCACCGTTGACTGATTTTTATTCAAAGCTGTTAGGGCTTCTTTCACTACTTGAGTAGCGGAAGTTTGATTGTTATTACCCTGATTTATTGATTCAGGAAATTCAGCCCTTTTAAAGAAGTTTGATTCTGTAGGTCCCGGACATAGGGCAAGAATTTTGACACCAGTATTTTGATTTTCTGCCCATAACGCTTCACTAAAGCTTAAAACAAAGGCTTTAGTAGCGCCATATACGGATAAGTAGGGTAATGGTTGAAATCCGGCGATGGAGGACACATTGATAATTGCTCCTTCTTGGCGTTGTTGCATCTTCGAGAGAAACAAATAGGTTAATTCAACCAATGCAGTAATATTCAGTTGAACCATCTTTAGTTGTTTATTTAAATCTCGACTTGCAAAAGCGCCATAATCTCCAAATCCAGCATTATTAATGAGTAAATCAACCTCCATTCCTAACTCACTCACCTTGTCAAAGACATTTTGACAGGCTTGAGGTTCGGTCAAATCTTGGATAATTACTTCTGCTGAAATTTGATGTTTTTGCTGAAGTTCACTAGCTATACTGGCTAATTTGTCCTGAGACCGCGCTACTAAGATTAAATTAGTTTTGTTTGCGGCCAATTCTTCAGCAAAAGCGGCGCCTATGCCTTGGGAAGCTCCAGTAATTAGGGCAGTTTTCATCATAAATTTAATAGGTGAGAAATTAACCAAGCTCTTAGTTAAGAATTGTAACAAATTTATCGCCATCGGTGAATGCAACTCAAAAGCTCAAAGATTCTTCGCCGTCGCTCACCAATGACATTTATATTTTACTTATTAAGAGAGTTAACAAATTCTCCTAAACGTGTTAAGCCTTTTTCAATAGTAGACATATCCGTAGCATAAGATAAACGAATACATTGATCTGCACCAAAAGCTAGACCGGGTACTACCGCCATTTGTTTTTCTTCTAACAAAGCGTTACAAAAATCTAGAGAAGACATTCCAGTGGGGGTAATATCTACAAATAAATAAAAGGCGCCTTTAGGAGTAGGACAACTTAGTCCCGGAATTTGTCTAATACCTGCTAACATCGCCTCTCGTCGAGTGGTAAAAGCCCTAAGCATCTCTTGTAAACAATCTTGTGGTCCATTTAAAGCGGCTATAGCGCCAAATTGGGCAAAAGTACAAACATTAGAGGTACTATGACCCTGGATAATAGTCATGGCTTTAATTAATTCTACTGGTGCCGCTAGGTATCCAACGCGCCAACCAGTCATAGAATAGCCTTTAGCAAAACCATTACTCACAAAGCTACGTTTATAAATCTCAGGGTTAATCGAGCCGATGCTAAGATGTTCAGCATCATCATAAAGAATTTTTTCGTAGATTTCATCAGCAACAACTAAAATATCTTTTTCGACAATTACTTCAGCTAATTCTTTTAATTCTGTGGGAGTATAAACAGAACCAGTTGGATTAGATGGTGAGTTGAGAACGAATAGTTTAGTGTTTGGAGTAATACTCTCTCTCAGTTGACTGGCGGTAATTTTATATTCTGTATCTACACTAGTTTCTACTATAATTGGAGTTCCTCCAGCTAATTTAACCATCTCTGGGTAACTCAACCAATAGGGAGAGGGGATAATCACTTCATCTCCAGGCTCAATCAAAGCTAACATCATGTTAAATAGAGAGTATTTACCACCGTTAGTCACAATTATATTTTCTGCTTGGTAGTTAAGATTATTTTCCCTCGCTAATTTTTGGGCTATAGCCTCTCTCAACAGTGGTTCTCCCGGGGCAGGTCCATATTTTGTTTTTCCCTCATCTAGTGCTTTTTTGGCAGCAGCTTTGATGTGGGCTGGTGTATCAAAATCTGGTTCTCCAGTACTAAAACTACAGACGTCAATACCCTCTTGTTTCATGGCTTTTGCTTTGGCTGCAATCGCTAAGGTAACTGAAGCTGGGACTTTACTGACTCTTTGTGTCAGTTTCATAGAACCTCCTATTACTACTAAACTATACCCACTTTTTATTCGGTGTGGGTAGGCAATCATTTTATGCTATTAACTATTAACCTTCAAGCTTAGCGCATTTATCATTAAACTTCTGCCAACAGATTAGGGAACAGGAAATATCTGATGATAGCTTTGTTCATCTTAACTCGCTCTGGGGCGATCGCCTTTAAATGATTTTTGAAGTAATAAGTAATGAGTAATGAGTTTTTTTAAGAATTTATACTTAGTTTTTAGTTATGAAAATCAAATAAATCAACTTTTACAGAGTTGATAATATCCCGATTATTTGAAAGACGACTATAAATTGTAGTTTACTCACATTGATGATACAATATATATAAACCCTTTGGGATTTAACGTCTCTTTAATTTGATGCTATGAACAATAATATTAAAAATGAAGACTTAAAGTTAATTATTGCAGAAATCAACCGATTATCTCAAGAAAAAGAACTCATCATTGAACGAGAAGAATTAAAAGAAATCTTGAGAGAATTAAATCTACCTGTAGAATTATTAGATGAAGCTATCTTCGCTATCGAAGAACAAAAGAAAATAGCCAAAAAACGTCAAAAAACCTTACTAATATCAGCACTATTAGGAGTATTTTTAACGGGTGGAATAACTTATTTTGCCTTGAGTAATCAACGGTATCAACAAGCTTTAAGCAAAATGAACCCTATTGACCATAGAATAACTCTAGAAGAAGATACCAAAAATAACCTAGCATTGGTTAGTCGCCAAAATTCACCTCGTCTACATTTTCGCGTGACTTTTGAAAATACTCCCGTAGGTAAACCTTTACGTCTTGCTTGTGATTGGATTAATCCTCAAGGACAAATTATGCACGAAAATCGCTATCAAACTCGTACAGTAGAAAAAGATATTTGGCATTCCCGTTGTCGTTATCGTATCGGCGATACCTCTCCTGAGGGAGTTTGGCAAGTTAAAATGTTTTCAGGAAATCGCCTTTTAGCATCTCAATCTTTTGAAGTTAAATAAAATTATGCAAACACTTATTCATCCTCCCCTAAGCTTAAACTTAGCTGAAGAATTACTATCTACCTATGGTTCTCCTCTATATGTATATAATCAGGATATTCTGGGACAAACTTTAGATAAAATCACTAAAGCTGTTAACTATCCTTTTACTACCTTTAAATTTGCGGGAGTAACTAATGGCAATATTAATTTACTGAGAATATTTAAAGAATATGGCTGGGGTCTCCATGCTAATACTCCTGGTGATATTTATTTAGGCTTAAAAGCTGGTTTTAATCCCACCAATATTGTCTATAGCGGCAGCAATCTTAGTTATGAAGAAATGGAGAAAGTATTAACCTGGGGAATATCAACTCTTAATTTAGATAGTATTTCTCAACTAGAACTATGTTGTCAAGTATATGAGAAGTTAGCAGCTAAAATTACTCCTCCTACTTTGGGATTAAGATTAAATTTCCCTGAATTAACCGGAGATAGTCGCATCGGTGTTAATCCTGCTGAATTTCCCGCCGCTATTACTTTAAGCCGCAAATATGGACTAAAAGTAACCGGGTTACACTTCTATAGAGGTACAGGTACTAACGCTACTAAGGCTTTTACTCAAGTTATAGAGAAACTATTAACTATCGGCGAAAAACTACCAGATTGGCAATACCTAGACTTTGGAGGAGGTTTTGGCTATCCCTATAAACATAATCAGGTGGCTTTTGACTGGGAAGATTTTGGTAAACAATTAACAGAGAAACTGTCGAGATTAAATAAGCAAATTAAACTAATAATCGAACCAGGGAGAGCAGCGATCGCTCAATGTGGTACACTACTAGCTAAAGTAGTAGCGGTGAAATGGCAGGGGGATAAACAGATTATCGGGGTTGATACTACTATCTCTAATTTATCTGTTTTAGCAGTTCATGGGGGCGATCGTCAAATCGTTACTTGGCAATCAGATGACTGTAAAGTTTTCACCAGCGATGTTTGTGGCAATACTACCTATTCTCGCGACTATTTGGGTAAAAATTGTCCCCTACCTGCTATGAAAATTGGTGATATTATCGCTATTCTCGATGTTGGCGCCTACGGTTTTGCCATGTCTTCTCATTTTTTACATCGTATTTTACCAGCAGAAGTATTAACAAGAGGTAATCAACATCGCTTGATTAGATATAGAGAAACTTATGATGATTTATTAACTAAACAAATTTTAGAATAATTATGAAATGTCTTAACTGTGGGGTTGATAATAAATATAGAGAGAGAAGCAACCAAAGATGTAAAAATTGTAGTCATGAGTTCGTTTTTGAACCAAAAACTACTCATGCAAATCCTAAAGTAACTGATACTCTCTTTGCTAAAATCATTTCTGAGGTATCGGGAGATAACTCGATAACTTATACTCAAAAACAGTTTAATTACTATGTAGATAAAATTTTTAAAAAACGTAAATCTAAATCTTATATAACGACATCAATATTTCTCTATATATTTTTCACTATTTGGTTTACAGGTGTTGTAGGAAGTTTACTGAATTTCTTACTAGTTTTTTTACTACAAATTTTCGATTCGCCTCCACCAGCTTATATTACAGCTACACTTATCTGGAATATTATTTTTATATTTTGGCAAATCAAAAATCTTGATTCTGGTAAAGTAAATTCTCGTCAAAAAACTCAAATTGCTAAACTATTGTTGATAGTAGGGGGATTAATTCTCACTGTAGGTATAACTATC
>NZ_JALKVM010000398.1:0-1008 GCF_057440575.1 Johannesbaptistia floridana | reverse complement strand
TAGAGTTGTTGATGTATGAAGATCAAGCAGTTAGCTGGAAATTCCATAATCCTGCTGCTACACCAGCTACTTTCGAATAAAGTTCTGCATCTCTGCATCTTAAACGATCAGATAAAAATCGATATCTTTTTAATCCGCCAATTGCATGCTCTACCCTAATTCGTATTTTACTTACAGACTTATTATGGATTTTCTGTTCTTCTGTAAATTCAATTTTAGGATCGTTTTTTGATTTCCTTCTTGGCCTTTTATGAGGTATAAACACCTGTTTAATTTGATAATCCTTTTCAATCCCCAGGAACCCTAAATCGACATATAATCCCTGTTCATCAAACCATAAGCCATTGTCAGGGTCAAACTCTGATTTCATAATTGCATAATCGTGGGAGGATCCACAATAGGGCTGGCTTAAGTATAAGATTCGTCTATTCGTGTTAGCCAAAACCAATAATTTTATTGTATGTCCTTTTTTTTGCCAGAGTAATCATCTTTCTGATCCTCCTGATCCTGAGGGCGTTGCCTCCTTTGCTCACTTGCATCTAAAAGGACTGTTTCATGTTCAGCCATTTGGGATTTGAAGTCTTGAAGGTTTTTATAAAACCGCTTTGGCATATAGCCTAACCGTTGAAGAGTCATCTCTAGAATTCTCAGGGAGAAGGTTTGCTGCCGAAAGGCACCGCCCCGGTCCATATCAAAACTCAAGCCTAATAAATCGTAAGTTAACCCACTTTTAATGCTATATAAAATGAAAAAAAGGAGGTCTTCATAGGTCTTTAATTTGCTCTTACTTGTTGAAGAAGATTGACGTTCTTCTAGAGTTTCTCCCAAAAAGTCTTCGTATGTAATTTTAAATTCTTTGACTAAGTCAAAAAACTGATCTTTATTCAGGCCTGTTGAAGCTCTCCATTGCCGGTCATTGCGGATATCTTTGTAACTTATTGCCATTATTTTCTTTTGCCCTAAATATACGATGTTTGATTTTCAATGGGTTAGCTTACAACAACTCTA
>NZ_JALKVM010000397.1:0-5757 GCF_057440575.1 Johannesbaptistia floridana | reverse complement strand
AAGAGGTAGATAGAGAAGAGGTAGATAGAGAAGAGGTAGATAGAGAAGAGGTAGACTTAGAAGAAGAAGACTTAGAAGAAGAAGACTTAGAAGATACAAATCCAGAACAAGGTAATTCTTCAGTGCAAATATATCTGAATCTGGGGGATAAATTTCCTGACCTAATTCCTACTATTAAAGATTATTGGCAAGATCAAAATATAGAATATATTATTTTAGAAGATCGCTCCCCTTGGCAAAAATTAGTAGAAGTAAGCAATTTACCTAATCTGCAAATTCTAGCTTATCTACGACAAATGACTGTATTGTGGGAAGAATTTTACAACAGGCAAATTACTCAAAGTATTTTGAAAATAGATAATTTACTCTTAGATGAAGACGATTGTTTAGGTTTACAGCAAATTTACCAGGACGATGCCGAAAATCAACCAGATTTGTCTAAGTTAGGTGAATTATGGCAAAATCTTTTTAATACTACTATAGAATCAATTAGCGATGTTTATAAAAAACTAATAAACGGTGAAATAACCACCGTGATGAAACTTTTAGAAGAATTGCAAAAGATAGAAGAAGAATTAGATGAAACAGACTCATCTATGGATTCTATGGACTTAGATATATCAGAAGCAATAGAGATGGATGATCCTTCTGAAAGTATAGATTTAACAAGAGAAGAAGATACAGATACCGATAATCTACCAACGCTAGTACTACCGATGCAACTGCTGAAGTTGACGGATGTAGCAGCAACAGATATAGGAAGTAATCGAGAGCACAATGAAGATTATTATGGAATAATAACAAAAATAGAAAAGCAAGAAAATGGTCAACAAGTTAAGTATAAAGGTCAGGGTTTATACATAGTCTGTGATGGAATGGGAGGACACGCGGCAGGAGAAGTAGCGAGTAAAATGGCGGTAGAAACTCTCAAAGAATATTTTGAGACTCATTGGGGAACACAACTGCCAAATGAAGAAGCGATTCGTCAAGGGATTTTGTTGACAAATCAAAAAATATATCAAGAAAATATAGATAACGGAAAAGCAGGAAGCGATCGCATGGGCACCACTCTAGTGATGCTACTGATTGATGGAACTAAAGCGGCGGTAGCTCATGTAGGCGATAGTCGAGCTTATCATATAACCCGCAAAAGAGGTATAAGTCAAATAACCTTGGACCACGCAGTAGCTCAACAAGAAGTACTATGTGGAGTTTCACCAGATATTGCTTACCAACGTCGAGATGCTTATCAATTAACTCAAGCGTTAGGACCACGGGATAACAATTTTGTCTATCCAGAAGTACAATTTTTTGAGATCAAAGAAGATACAGTAATTTTATTGTGCTCCGATGGCTTTTGCGATCATTATTTCGTAGAAACTGTAGGAAAAAACGAGCTTTTATCCCTAGTTAGTTCAAAAGCTAATCTCGAACAAGAATTAAAACACTTGATTAATTTAGCTAATCAACATAATGGTCACGATAATTTAACGGCTATTGTCGTTAAGGTGAAAGTACAACCACGACTAGAACGAGAATCTTAAAAGAAAGACTCTAGTCAGCCCTATCCCCCTAGAGGGGATGTTAAGCTAGGAGAGTAAGAACATATATTCCTAGAGGATTCTTAATGGTCACAATCTCCGACAAAGAAAATAAAGAGATACAATCACCAGCAAAGGAAGATCGCGTTGCTGTTTTACTAATGGGTTACGGGGAAGTAGAAAAATATGAAGATTTTGCCAACTATAATGAACAGGCATTAAATCTACTAACAGCTAAATTTGCTCCTGTACCTAACTGGATTTATCCACCTCTAGCTAAACTCTTGGCAATATTTGATTTACATGAATGGAGTCATCAACATGGGAATTTCATATCCCCCCATAATCAGATATTTGAAGCTCAAAGACAAGGGATAGAACACGAACTACAACACCAGTGGGGAGATCGCGTTAAAGTATTCAAAGCTTTTAACTTCTGTGCGCCTTTTTTACCGGACCAAGTTCTTTTTGAAATCAAAGCTCAAGGATTTCAAAAGCTACTGATTTATCCCCTTTTGGTAGTAGATTCTATCTTTACTAGTGGTATCGCTGTAGAACAAGTCAACGAGGCTTTGAGTCAACTAAATGATGGTACAGAGCATTGGATTCGAGGTATCCGCTATATTCCTTCTTTTTACAATAAACAAGCTTATGTTAAGCTACTAGCTGAAATGGTAGAAAGAAAAATAGAAGCAGAATTAGCCGAGGCTTATTTACCTTCTCAGATAGGCATTGTCCTGATGAATCATGGCTGTCCTCATAAAGCCAAAGGCTTCACCTCTGGAATTGATGAAAGTCAAGCTCTTTACGAATTAGTGAGAGAAGAATTAATTTATAAATATCCTCTAATCTCAGTTGGTTGGTTGAACCATGATACCCCTTTGATTGAATGGACACAACCTAATGCTGAACTAGCTGCGAAAAATCTCCTGGAATTAGGTGCTAAAGCTATATTAATGATGCCTATTGGTTTTGCTACAGAAAACCACGAAACTCTTTTAGATGTTGAGCATATTATTCATAAAATGCAACATCGTCATCAGAATGTAACTTTTGTGCAGATGCCCTGCGTTAATGATGATCCTCAATTTCTGAAAATGGCTGCGGATTGGGCTAACCCTCAAATTGAAGCTTTACTAGAGGAAACTGGATTAAGTGTAAATTCTCAACTAGCTTCAGCAAAAGCTGCTCACTCTCATCACCATCACCACCACCACTAAATCTAATTAGATATATTTATTAACTCCTACACTCCTCTCACAAGTAAGTGTAGGGGTTTTTTTATTTATAGTCACAGACAAGTCTGTATTTGACATATAAGTTATTGTTTTTAGGAAGAGGCAAGACCGGAACCTCAGACCAAAGCATCTTTACCCAAAGTTACTGGTGGGGGTTGAGTAATCAGTTTTGAAGTAAGGAGTTTTGAAGTAATTATTTGAGTAATTAGTAATGAGTAATGAGTTAAAGAATTAATGCGATCGCCCTTAAAAATTGGCTGACACTCCAGGCGTATTCAGTATTTTTGTTCTATATACCCTTTTTTTAGGCGAAAGAGAAATGAACTTTTTCTGAGGTTAATTTAGTACATAAGTTCTGGTGCAAGATATGAGGAACAGAGATTAAACAACTTGACTGGGCTTACAAGCCTTGGACCTTTAAAACAAAAGAATATAGACTATGTGGGATAATATTTATAGCGTTTTTCAGTCTACTGAGAAAGGTTAACGGATTTAGGGAACTCCAAAACAGGGAACTTCTAAACAGAAAATGTACCTCAGTTGCTTGGGAATTGCTATAAGATAAGTAAAAATAAGTGACAAATGCAAGCATCAAAAACTACACTACAAGAAATTATTGAAGGGATAAAACAGTATCAAATTCCTCTATTTCAAAGACCCTATAGTTGGACAAAACAGGAATGGAATGTATTGTGGGAAGATTTGCTAGAATTATGTCATAAAGAAAATTCGCGCCCTCATTTTTTTGGTTCTATTGTTACTATACAGGTAAATTCTGCACCCACAAAGGTTACTAAATATTTGTTAATTGATGGTCAACAACGTTTAACCACTGTATTTATTATCCTAGCGGCTTTAAGAGATACCGTAAGACTGTCTAAACAAAATTCAGAATTAGCAGAAGAGATTAATAATACTCTGTTAATTAATCAATATAAAAAAGGAACTGATAAATATAAAATACAACCAACCCAATTAGATAGAGAAGAATTTTATCAAATTATTGATAATCCTCCTGCCAAGAAGAATAGTTTACTGACAGAGTGTTATCAGTTTTTTTACAAAAAGATTAAATATTGTTTCCTAGACATAGCTACACTTCAAGAAGTTCTTTGTAATAACTTTTCTTTGGTAAGCATTACACTTGGTCTGGAAGATGATCCCTATTTAGTTTTTGAAAGTTTAAATGCCAAAGGAAGACCATTAACTCAAGCAGATTTAATTCGTAACTATATATTTATGCGAGTTCATCCAGATGATCCAAAATTGCAAATGTCTATATATCAACAATATTGGCAACCAATGCAAACAAATTTAGAAGAAAAAATTACCGATTTCATCAGGCACTATTTAACTAGAAAAGGCAAGGAAATCAAAAAAAATGAAGTATACTTTGAATTAAAAAGTGAAGTAGAAAATGATGAGCCAATTAGTTACTTGAAAAACTTGTATAAATTTTCCGAATATTATGCAAAACTTCTCAATCCTGATTTAGAAACAGAAGCAAATATTAGCCAACACTTGCATAGAATTAATCGCTTAGAAGTCGCTACTGTTTATCCATTTTTATTAAATTGCTACCAAGATTATAGTCAAGAAAAAATAACTAAAGCCGATTTTATCGCTATTCTTAAAATTCTTGAAAATTTTTTACTTAGACGTTTTGTATGTAATGTTCAAACTCGGGGGTTAAATAAAATATTTGCTTCTCTTTATGGACAAATTAATAAAGATAGTTACTTGAACCGAGAGACTTCTTTTGTAGATAGATTAAAACTGAGTTTACAACACCAAAATTATCCCAAAGATAGAGAATTTTTAGCTAAACTAAAGGAAATTAAATTATATGGAAGTAATCGTAGTGCTAAAGCTAAATTAATTCTAGAATCAATAGAATTATTTTTTAACCATAAAGAAAAAGTATATTTAGAAGATTTATCTATTGAACATGTAATGCCCCAAACGTTGAATAAATGGTGGCGGGAATATTTAGGGGAAAAAGCAAATATAACTCATAGTTTGTTAGTTCATTCTCTAGGAAATTTAACTCTAACTGGTTATAATTCTGAATTATCCAATGATAGTTTTGAGAATAAACGCGATCGCTTAGCCAAAAGTAAATTAGAATTAAATAAATACTTTAGCAATCAACAGTCTTGGCGACAAGAAGATATAGAAGCAAGAAGCAGATATTTAGCTGAAATTGCTGTACAAATTTGGGAGTTTTTCGGCAAGGAAGCAGTGGATTCTACTCCTCTTAATGAGATGAATAGTATTAAGGGAAAAAAACCTAAATCTCTGAAAATTTTCTCTGAAGAATATTCTGTAAAAAGTTGGCGAGACGTTTTAGAAAAAACTCTTAATCAAATTATTGAATTAGATTCTCAGAAATTCTCAGAAATTCTTGAGCAATATCCTTACTTTGTGAGTAGAGATGCTAAAAATTTTCGCTCTAGTCGTGAACTGCAAAATCAGACCTTTGTTAATGTGAATTTGTCAGCTAATGATATCTATAGATTTTGTTATCAATGTTTAGAAACAGCAGAAATTTCTGAGTCAGATTGGCGATTAAAAACTGAGGAGATTTAAAATGTCCGATCTCCCGAAGAAAATAACCCCGCCTAGATTAAGTGGAGATGGTGCGTTATCAATAATTTGTCTCTGATTAACCACAGTTATAGCAATGAGCGTTGTACTGTTAACAATATTTATATTTACAGATCCCCTACAATCAAAAGGGCGATGCCTTATTTAAGCATATTAGTAAACAAATAATTTACAACAGGCGATCGCTTGGATAAATTCAAAGATAAAATAAAATTAAAAGCCCCCCTTTTTTAAGGGGGGGAAGGGGGGATCATCTTAACTAAGGGGGGAATAGTAAAAAGCGATCGCCAGGATAAATTCAAAGATAAAATCAAGCTAAAAGCCCCCCTTTTTTAAGGGGGGGAAGGGGGGATCATCTTAACTAAGGGGGG
>NZ_JALKVM010000396.1:0-1018 GCF_057440575.1 Johannesbaptistia floridana | reverse complement strand
TTTAAGGGCGATCGCATTAATTCTTTAACTCATTACTTAAAGACGTAAAGACTTCTTACTTCAAAACTCATTACTTCAAAACTCATTACTCAACCTCAACCAGTAACATTAGGTAAAGATGCAAGATCTGAGGTGTAGGGATTCTCCCAGAAAAGCTAAAACTAAGTTTATAATGTAAGTGTAATTACTGATTCAATATTATCCATTTAAACTTATGAATTTATGTTTATATTGTGCTGAATTTCAAATGGGATTTATAAGTAGCGATGGATATTCATATATCACTGATATTCATTACTCAAAATTTTTTAGAAATCCTAAACAGGCATTAATCGAAGTTCAAAAAGTTATCAAACGAGAAGAGCAGAGGTACAAAAAACTTCTCAGTTGGGAAATTATAGAAGCTGACATTATCATTAAAAATTTAGAGCTAAATAATAATCATATTCCTGAATCAACTGAAGATAAAATTGAAAGTACTGGAGATTTGGAAAGTATTTGGTCATATTACCTTTTAACAGCACCTCTTGCTGATATAACTCATGGATATAATAATAAGCTTGAATATGCCACTTATAATTCAGAAATCCTTAATCGTAATACCTTAGAAAATATACCTAGTTTTGAATCAATCTCTTTTTTCCTCTGATATATTTGTATAGGCAATATTTGTAGGAGGTTAAACTCATACCACTGCCAATACTGCTCGAATAAGAATGAAAAGATTGGTTCTACCGAGTGAACTATGCTAAATCTTCAAAAACTGAGACAGGGCAAGAATTTAAGTTTTTGATGAATTTTTTGATCTGCATTACTTGCCCTGTCTCAGTCGTATCTATTTAAACCTTGTTTCTAGCATAATTGAGTCTGTAGAACCAAAATTGGTTTCCACATATTATCAGGAAATCCTGACATAATTTGGTGCGTTACTATTCAAGACTTCAAGACTTCAAGACTTCAAGACTTCTTACTTCAAAACTCATTACTCATTACTCATTACTCATGTTTGGTGCGTTAC
>NZ_JALKVM010000395.1:0-1019 GCF_057440575.1 Johannesbaptistia floridana | reverse complement strand
GGCCGTTGCCTGCTATAGTCTAGTCAAATAGAAGAAAAAGAGGACTTGAACAATTAAGTATAAATCTTAGAAAACGATGGGGATGAAAAGGGTAATGCAAATTCCATTTAAACGATTTTATATTGACGAGAGACCAGATTTGAATTTCCATGAAGTATATGAAACAATCAAGGAATACTATCCAATTGGAATTTCAATGAACTATGAAAAAATCCAACAATTAGAACCAATTAAAAGATTAAATAAAAAGATTCAAGATTACATTTATAGCGAAGAAGAATCAAATGAGTGGTCGAATTATTTAGAGAAGCTTGGAGAGTATTTTCCAGATAAGAAGATATTTGGCAATACCAAAATTCAGCCTGGATACGGAGGAGTGATTGAAATAGATAAGACAAAAGGAGCTGAAATCATATCGAAGGAATTACATTTTTACAAAAGCTTTTTGGGTAAATACTACACAATTTTTGGTGTAGATAATATTCAATATTTTGATGGTGAGTACTATTACATGAGATTTGATCCGATAATTACAATTTCTCCGTTTGACAAATATGAAGAATACTTTGATACCATAAAACATCAGATGGGAATAGACTTTCCTGACTATAAGTTTATTCCTTTCGATATGGGGACATTAAAAATTAGAGGGTTGTCTACAATCTTTTCAAATGAACTCGATAATAGAGATTCAACAATTAATCAGGCTCTGTTTGTGAACCAAGATTATGGGAAATATAATTTCATCGGAGATAGGACCTTTGGATATGATTACTGGTCGCCAAATATCAAGGAGAATAATTGGATAGCATATCCACCAAAAAAATGAAAAGGAATTGAAAACTCTACAGCAGGCAACAATGGCTACATGCCATGCCGGTAAAAATCTTCGAGAGGAAAATGGAGATTGAAAAACCCGCGCAGGCAGCAAAAGCCAGGCTGCGCCAATTTGGTCTTTTGCTGCCTGCGCTAGCATTTGTGAATTGAGACGAAAATGGTAAATTTAGAATCCGGCACGT
>NZ_JALKVM010000394.1:0-1031 GCF_057440575.1 Johannesbaptistia floridana | reverse complement strand
GGCCGTTGGGCACAATCAAGAAAAAACAAAATGCCAGATTATTCAGAATATATAATCAAAGAAAACAATGAATTAAAATTTTATAATCACTATCGAGGAGATTATACATTTCTGTGTGATATATTTTGGGGTGAAGAAGAAGCGAAAAGAATAATAAATAATCAGATGAAAGCTGAAGAGTTTAAAGGAGATAACCCATTCACAAGAATAATAATTGACCAAGATAATCGAGAGATAAGTTTACAAATTGGAATTCCTGAAAATGAAAATGGAGAAGGAATTATTATGATTAGAAAATATCTTAGACTGTTAGAATCAAACTGGGAGAATTGGAAGACCAACTATTTAATCGAAGGATATAATGATGTAATTCGCTTTTTGAACAAGAACGGCTATTTCAATGATAATTCAATAATAGAACGAATTGAAAATTACGTACCAAATTATTTAAAAGATGTTTGGGATGAACCAAAAGGGACTCTAATCAGTAAGGAAAGAAAAGCAGAAATTTCATACGAATATGTGAATCAAAACATAGCAGAAATTATATCACAAGGAGAAAAACTAATTAGCAGAAATCTGAAGAATGAAATTCCGAATGATAAAATTCCTTTTGGAGGAATACACATAAATGAAGACAAAAATAAAATCAGCCTTTGGTATACAATTGAGCCAATTAAGTTAAAAGAATGGGCAAAAAGTATATGGTCAGATTGGGAAATTGAATTTCAATTTTGGGGATATGAAAATCATTACGAACAAATAGAAATGAAGGAAGAGTTAAAGAAAATAATTGACAACCTTGAAATCAAAGCGACTAAAACCATCAAAGAAGAGTTAGTAAATAGCGATAAAGAACCTTTTTTTGATGAACCAAATAGAACCTATGGCTTTAGGTTAAGAAAAAAGAACAAAAAAATGATGTCAATAGAATTCGACGAAATAATAAAAAGAGAAAAGGAGACTGTGCCCAACAAAGCATAGCCGTCCATACTCCGCAAAGCTCCGTACGGCGGCTATGCAGACCGTTG